>CAYWMH010000096.1:3297-8721 GCA_964459315.1 uncultured Verrucomicrobiota bacterium | reverse complement strand
CCGCCTGGCCACGCAGCAGTGGGGTGGCGTGCCGGTCGGCGAGTTCGAGACGCGCTCTGTTTATCCTGCGGCCAAGTCGGTCGAGGAGACGATTCACCGCCTGTCGCTCCGGGCCGAGCACGACATCGGCGACACGCAGGTCGAGGATGCGTTGACAATCGAGATCGGCGAAGCGGCGACGGAGCGCGGGCACGCCGAGTTTATCAACTTGCCGGCGACCGGAGCCAAGCCGGACTACCTCACGCAGGTTGGCGAGGAGCGGGAGTTTGAGCGCGGCGCAAACTCACTGCGGTTGACCCGGAAGCTGAAGGATTGGTGGCGTGTGTCGCTGGGCCATCATTTCACCAAGTTCGACGGCGACGCGGGGCTCGAGGTCGTTTCCCTGTCGCCGAACGAGCCCGGCGAGGCACCGTGGATGGGCGACCGCAGCAACGCGATCCACATGAGGCAGCGGTCGCATTTTCTCAACGGGACGACTCTGATGGGGCCGTGGCGTCACTTCACGCTGAGCGGCGGCGTGCAGGGCGAATCGACCAGCCGGGACGGCATCGCCACCGGCCTGGCGCTGGGATCGTCGCCGGCGCAGTTTTCGTCGGGGCAGGATCGCGTCGGAGTCGAGGGCAATTTGCAGTTGAGATACACTTGCGTGAAAAACACCGTGCTCACGCTCGGCACGCGGCTGCGGCGGGAGAGCATTGACCTCCGCGAGGACGGCCACATCGACAGCGAGTGGGGCGCGGACGGTTTCCGGCGCGAGAGCGACGAGACCGGCCGGCTGGCGCGGTACCGTGCCGCGTTTGCGTGGTCGCCAAGCGCCGAGTGGCTCGTGCGCGGCGGCTACAAGTGGCGCGACTCGCGCAGTGACTTCGATCATCCGCTCGACACCGATCTGTCGGAGGAACCGGGCAACGGCTACCCGGCGTTCATCAACCGCCGCCGCGCCCGCGGCGACGTGATCGACCTTGGCTTCACGTGGCGGCGGATCCCGAAATTCCTCCCGGCCTTTCGCTGGGAGCGGCATCGCACCGACTACGAACTGGGCACACAGCCGTTTGACGAGCCGTGGGGCGGCCCGCACCGCGACGGTGGCCGCCACTGGGCCGGGAGGCATGATTCGGACGTCTTCAGCCTGTCGATCACCTCGATCCCGAACCCGCGCCTCGTGGCAACGACCAGCATCGGTTACACCGACACATGGTCCGGCACGATCGAGTCGCCTGCGCTTGGCCTGCAGCCGTTCGAGGGTGACACCTGGTTTTACGTCGATCATTTGAGCTACGCGCTTGGCCAAGCGACCGACGTGACGCTGCTGCGATCCTATTACCGGGTGGATTACGGCGACGCAAACCTCCCCGGCGCGATCGCCTACGGGCTGGACGCCGAGCGGTACGGCGTCGTGCTGGGCCTGCGGCACCGGCTTGGCCAGACGGCACTGTTCCAACTGCAGTACGGCTGGTTCAGCAACGACGAACCCAGCGCCAACGGCGCGCACGATTACAAGGCCCACATGCTTCTCGCCACCCTCAGCCTCGACTGGAATTGAGAGACGAGGTTTGACAGCGTGAAGCGGTTCGGTCACCTTGCGCCGAGACAGAGACATGACAATTCCTGGCAAGCCGACTGATCCCCAAAACCCGTTGGGCGACCTCGAGGAATGGGATGATTTCGTGAAGGAACGCTACCCGGAGCCGGCCGACAAGCAGGCGCTTGTCGGCACTAATCCGGACAAGACCGAGGAGCAGTTTCGCGACTACGAGGCGGAGGCACGCTCGTCGGTGCGTGAGTTTTATCGGCTCAATCACCGGGGGCAGACGCTCGACTTCGTCCGCCAAAAACGGGACGAGTACCTCGCGCTGAGCCAACGCGAGATGGGCGTCTGGGAGGCGGCGGAATTCCTCAACACTCTGATTGACGACAGCGATCCGGACACCGACCTGTCGCAACTGGCTCACCTGCTGCAGACTTCCGAGCAGATTCGGAGCGACGGGCATCCGCGCTGGTTTGTCCTCGCCGGGTTCGTGCACGACCTCGGCAAGGTGCTATGCCTGTTCGGCGAGCCGCAATGGGCGGTGGTCGGCGACACGTTCCCGGTCGGGTGCGGCTTTTCCGACAAAATCGTCTTCCCCGAGTACTTCGATGCCAACCCGGACAAGCAGAACGCCGAGTTGCAGACGCCGTTGGGCATTTACGAGGAGGGCTGCGGGCTGGACAACGTCATGCTGTCGTGGGGGCACGACGAATACATCTACCACGTCACCAGGGATCACATCCCGGTCGAGGCGCAGTACATGTTGCGTTACCACTCGTTTTACCCGTGGCACCGCGAGGGCCAGTACCGGCAACTGACCAACGCGCAGGATCGCGAGATGCTCAAGTGGGTGCTCGAGTTCAACCGGTACGACCTCTACACCAAGAGCCACGAGCCGCCCGACGTCGAGGCGCTCAAGCCGTACTACGACGATTTGATCGCCGAGTTCTTCCCGGCCAAGCTCCGCTGGTGAGCAAAAAGGATCACAAGGTCGCGGCGTTGATGGAGGGCATCGAGACCGGCGAACACGATCCGCATCTGGTCGGCTACCTGCGCTGCTTCAACGCGCAGCAATTCTACGAGGCGCACGACGTGCTCGAGGCGTTGTGGCTCAAGGATCGCAAGGGGCCCGACGGCGATTTCTTCAAGGGCCTCATCCAGTTCGCCGGATCGTTTGTGCACCTGCAAAAGCGGCGTCTGCGTCCTGCGCGGGTATTGTTCCTGCGCAGCACGACCTACCTGTGCAACTACCCGTCGCCGCACTATGCGCTGGACGTCGAGGGCATCACCCGCCTGGCGAAGCGCTGGGCCGCCACCACCGAGACCGTTGAACTTGAAACCGATCTGCTCGCCAAGCAGCGACCTCCCCGGATCGCCTTTCACCAAGCGATCGCCGCCGGTTAATCGAGCTGCCGAACAGGTGGTTTTAGCAAATAACCCGCTTGGCCAAGCGCTTGGTTTTTCCGCCTTGCGCTTGGGTGTTGTTGCGGCTCAAGCTGGGTGGCCATCGAGTGGTTGCCCGTGTGACACTGGACGTCGCTGTCCGTCGTGAGTTTGACTACCTCGTGCCGGAGGAGCTGGTGCCCAGCGTCCATGAGGGCACGCGGGTCAAGGTGCCGTTCGGGCCACGCGAGGTGATGGGGGTGGTGACGGCGGTGCTGGATGACTCGCCGCACGGCAACCTCCGCGAGATCATCAAGACCGTCGGTGGACAGGCGTTGGTGACGCCTCCGATTTTGCGGCTCGTGCGCTGGATCGCCGACTACTACTGCTGCGCACCGGAGATCGCGATGAAGGCGGTGCTGCCGGACGCAGTGCGCAAGGAGGAGGAGGGCTGGCGCGAGCGGTTGTTCGTCCGTGCGCTGCCGCAGCACGACGATCTACCCAAGCTGACCAAGCGGCAGGAGGATCTTTGGACGATTGTGGAGGAGTGGCGCGAGTTGCCGCTGCAGGAATTGGTGCGCCTGGCCGGGACGACCTCGGCGACGATCCGCAAGCTCGAAGACAAGGGTCTGGTGAGCATCGCGCCGCAAATCTCCGAGCGCGACCCGTACGCGAAGGAGCACATCCTGCCGACGCAGCCGCTGAAGTTAAACGCGCAACAGGCGACCGCGCTCGAGACGATCGTCGAGTCGATGGAGCGCTTGGCCAAGCGGGACGACGATGAGGCCAAGCCGGGGGGCGACAATGTTTTTTTGCTGCACGGCGTGACCGGCAGCGGCAAGACGGAGGTTTACCTGCAGGCAATCGCGCACGCGCTTGGCGAGGGCAAGGGCGCGATTGTGCTGGTGCCGGAGATCTCGTTGACGCCGCAGACGGTGGAGCGGTTCAAGGCGCGGTTCAGCCAGGGGCCGCAGCAGACGCTGGTGGCGGTGCTGCACAGCCACCTGTCGGCGGGGGAACGACACGATGAGTGGCACAAGATTCGGCAGGGCCGGGCGCGGATCGTGATCGGCGCACGCTCCGCGGTGTTCGCGCCGGTGGAGCCGCTTGGCCTCGTGATCGTCGACGAGGAGCACGAGCATTCGTACAAGCAGGAGGAGGCGCCGCGGTACAACGCCCGCGACCTCGCGGTGGTGCGCGGCCAGCAGGAGGGGGCGGCGGTGCTGCTCGGCTCGGCAACGCCGTGCATGGAGAGTTACCACAATGTACAGCGCAAGAAATACGGGCTGCTGTCGCTCCCCGAGAGGGTGGACAACATCCAGATGCCGCTCGTGCGCGTGATCGATATGCGCAGTGCGGCCCGAAGCGAAAAGGGCATCAGTATTTTTTCGCCGCAATTGCGCGAGGCGATCCTGCAGCGGCTCGAGAAAAACGAGCAGGTGATGCTGTTCCTCAACCGGCGTGGTTGGTCTAGCTCTCTGCAATGCCCGGAGTGCGGGTTCGTGGCGGAGTGCCCGAACTGCAGCGTGTCGCTGACGTACCACCGTGCGGCGCAACAGCTGATGTGCCACATCTGTGGACAAGTCGAGACGGCCCCGAAAAAGTGCCCGCAGACGGAGTGCGGCAACGCGGCGATTCGGTTCGCCGGGCTCGGCACGGAGAAGGTCGAGGCCGCGTTGGAGAAGGGTTTCCCCTCGGCGCGGGTCAAGCGGATGGACTCGGACACGCTCAAGCGCAAGGAGGATTACCGACGCATTCTCGGCGATTTTCGTACCGGAAAAATCGACATTCTCGTCGGCACGCAGATGATCGCGAAGGGGTTGCACTTTCCAAACGTGACGTTGGTCGGGATCATCCACGCCGACCTGAGCCTGCACATCCCGGATTTTCGGGCGGGCGAGCGGACGTTTCAGTTGCTGACGCAGGTGGCGGGCCGCGCCGGGCGTGGCGATGTGGAGGGGGAGGTGTACGTGCAGTCGTTCACGCCGTTTCACCCGGCGATCCAGTACGCGCGCCGCCATGATTTCACCGGATTCTTCGAGCAGGAAATCGAGTTTCGCCGGGAGTTGCGCTACCCGCCGGTCAGCCGCGTGGCGCTGCTGACACTTCGCGGCCGAAGTGAGGATCGCGTCAAGTTTTTCGCCGATAATCTCCGCAAGGAGATGGACGCGTTGGCCGGGGAATTGGGGGGCACCGTCGTTGCCGGCCCGGCACCTGCGCCGCTGTTGCGCGCCGAGTCATTCTACCGCTATCAGGTGATGATTCGCACCGGGAACATGGCCGCCCTCAGCCGCAAGCTGTCAGCCAAGGCGAAGGCACTGAAAACTCCCGATGACATCCGCCTCGTCATCGATATCGACCCGTTGACGCTGAGCTAACTTGCCGGGAGGCTTTCGAGGCAATAGGATGCCTCGCCAGGGTCGGGCTTGCGCATGGCCAAGCGCAAAGAAGGTGGATGCAGACAATAAGATACAAACCACCAAGGCCGGGTTGAACCGGCAAGCCCACAACAT
>CAYWMH010000096.1:0-3287 GCA_964459315.1 uncultured Verrucomicrobiota bacterium | reverse complement strand
ATGAGCGGGGGCTTCCTTGGGCGCGGCGCTTCACGCTTGCGCTTGGCCATGCGCAAAGAAGGTGGACGCAGACAATCAGTTACAAACGACCGTGGTCGGGTTGAACCGGCTGGCCCGCAACTTGTGGTGGACGTGGAACCAGGAGGCGCAGGATGTGTTCGAGGAATTGTCGCCGCGCGCCTGGCGAAACCTGTACCACAATGCGGTGGCGGTGCTGCGCGAGCTTTCCGAAGAGGAACTGCGGGTGCGGCTGCTTGACGAGGAATTCAACGGACGCGTGCAGGCGGTGCTCCGACAGTTCAAAGCCTACCTCGGCGCGACCGACACATGGGCTGAGGCGCACGCGCCCCGCTTGGCCAAGCGGCCGGTGGCCTACTTCAGCGCGGAGTTTGGCTTTCACGAGACGCTGCCAATCGCGGCCGGCGGGCTGGGGATGCTGGCCGGCGACCACGCGAAGTCAGCCAGCGACCTTGGCCTGGGATTTGTCGGGATCAGTCTGTTTTACCGGGAGGGTTATTTTCAGCAGGCGATCAACGCTGAGGGGTGGCAGACGGAATATTACAGCCAGCTCGACCCGCAAAACCTCCCGCTCGAGCCGGTGCTCGGCGACGACGGCCAGCCGCTTGTTTGTGCGGTGGAGATCGCCGCCGAGCCGGTGTCGTTCCGTGCCTGGGTGGCCAACGTCGGCCGCTGCCCGGTCTACCTGCTCGACGCGAACCTGCCGACGAATCAGCCCCATTTCCGCGACCTCACGCGGCACGTGTACGGTGGCGACGACTCGACGCGGATTATGCAGGAAATGCTGCTCGGCGCCGGGGGCGTGCGGCTGTTGCGGCGGCTTGGCGTGGAGCCGTCGGTGTACCACATGAACGAGGGCCACGCCGCATTCCTGGTGCTGGAACTGATGCGCGAGCGGATTGCCTACAGGGCCGGTTTTGACGACGCGCTGGCCGCGGTGAAGGCGCAATGCCTGTTCACGACGCACACACCGGTGACGGCCGGGCACGACCGGTTCAGCCGCGAGCTGATGGATTACGCGGCACGACATTTTTACGGTCAGCTCGGTGTCGGTGCCGACGAGTTGATGGCGCTGGGCCGAGTCAACCCGGATGACACTGCTGAACCGTTCTGCATGACGGTGCTGGCGCTCAAGGCGGCGCGCGCGGCCAACGGCGTGAGTGAATTGCACGGGCGGGTGAGCCGAGAGATGTGGCACAGCCTTTTCCCGGAAGGGACGGTCGACGAGGTGCCGATCGGTCACGTCACCAACGGCGTCCACTTGGCCGGCTGGATGAAGGGGCCGGTACGCAAGTTTTGGCGGTGCCGGCTTGGCCAAGCGGAACCGGCGGCGGAGTGGGCAGAGGAACTGGCCAAGCCGGAGTTCTGGGCGTGGATGGGAGACGCATCATTCGTGAGCGACGAAGAGCTGTGGGCGCTGCGGTACCGGTTGCGGCGCGAGTTGATCGAGTTTGCGCGGCGGCACCTGCAGGACCAGGAACATTGCTCGGAGCCAAGCGAATTCATCGCGTTCGATCACCTGCTCAACCCGGACGCGCTGACGATTGGCTTCGCCCGGCGCTTTGCCACCTACAAGCGCGCGCCGCTGATCTTTGACGATTTCGAACGACTCGCGGAACTGGTTCATGACTTGCGCCGGCCAGTGCAGTTTGTCTTTGCCGGAAAGGCGCACCCGCGCGACGACGACGGCAAGCGGTTGATTCAGAAAATCATTCACCTGAGCCGCCACTCCGGCCTGACCGGGCGGCTGGTATTTCTCGAGAATTACGACGTGCACGTGGCGCGGCAGATGGTGTCCGGCTGCGACGTCTGGTTGAACAACCCGCGCCGGCCGCTCGAGGCCTCCGGCACCAGCGGCATGAAGGCGACCTGCCACGGCTGCCTTAACTTGAGCATCCTGGACGGCTGGTGGCGAGAGGGTTACGACGGATCGAATGGTTTCGCCATCGGCGACGACGCGCACCCCGGCGACGTCGCTGAGCAGGATAAATTGGACAGCGAAAACCTGTACAAGACGCTGTCCGGCGAAGTCATACCGTGTTTTTATGAGCGCGACGAAGGCGGTATCCCGAGGGCGTGGATCGCGAAAATCCGCCGCGCCATGGTCACGCTCGCGGCGCAATACGACACCACCCGCATGGTGCGCGACTACACGCAGAAATATTACCAACCGGAATGAATCGCAGCACCGACACACCGCGCGACCCGCGCTCGCTCAACGCCGACGAGGCGGAGCGCCTCCTCACCGGGTGGGGTCACAAGTCGTATCGTGTGACGCAGCTCCTCGGCTGGCTTTACAAGAAACGCGCCGACTCGATCGACGCGATGAGCGACCTGCCGCAGGTTTTGCGCGAACAGCTCGCCGACGTATTTTCACTCCGGCCGCTTGAGCTGGCGCGAGAGCAATGTTCGCGGGACGGCACGGTGAAATTCCTGTGGCGCCTGCCGGACGGGGAACTGATCGAGAGTGTGTTGATCCCCGCTTCGATCGGCCGGGACGGCAGCCAGAGCAATCGGCGCACGCTCTGCGTTTCGTCGCAGGTCGGCTGCGCGTACGGCTGCACGTTTTGCGCGAGTGGCCTCATGGGGTACAAGCGCAACCTTGCTGCGTCCGAGATCGTGGACCAGGTGCTGGCAGTCGAGCGGTGGCGCTTGGCCAAGGGCGTCGATTCGCATAGACCGGAGCCGCTCGTGAACAACATCGTCATGATGGGCATGGGCGAGCCGCTGGCCAACTACGACAATCTCACCCGCGCGCTCGAGATTTTCAACTCGCCGTGGGGGCTGAACATCGGCGCGCGCAAGATCACCGTCTCCACCAGCGGCCTCGCACCACAGATCCGCCGCCTGGCCGAAACGCCGCAGCAATATCACCTCGCGATCTCGCTGCACGGTGCGACTGATGCCGTGCGGGACAAAATCATGCCGGTCAACCGCAAGTATCCGCTAGAGGAACTCATCAGCGCCTGCGAGGCGTACCAGCAGGCCAAGGGGCGGATGATCTGGGTCGAGTACATCTTGATCGACGGCGTGAACACCGGCCCGGAACAGATCGAGGCGCTGAGCTGCCTGGCCAAGCGGCTGCAGTGCAAGGTCAATCTCATCCCTTACAACCCGGTGGACGGCATCGAACTGAAGCGGCCAAGCGACGAGACGGTCGCGCGGTTCCGCGACGGGCTGCACCACCTCGGCGTCCGCGTGACCGTGCGAACAGAAAAAGGCACTGACATTGACGCTGCCTGCGGTCAACTCCGCCTCAAGTCGGAGAA
>CAYWMH010000095.1:0-8817 GCA_964459315.1 uncultured Verrucomicrobiota bacterium | reverse complement strand
GCCGCGCCCTAACACCGCTGGCGCTCTGCTTGATCATGGTCGAGACCACCGACCTCATTTTTGCCGTGGACTCCATCCCGGCTATCTTCGGCATCACCACCGAGGCGTTCCTGGTTTTCACGTCGAATGTGTTTGCTATTTTGGGGCTGCGGTCGCTCTATTTCGTCTTGGTGGGGCTGCTGCGGCATTTCCGCTACCTGAAGTACGGGATGGCACTCGTGCTGGTGTTCATCGGGTTAAAGATGCTGATCGTCCTCTGGGAGGGCCGCCCCACTTGGCTGGACTTCGAGGCCAATCACGACGCCGTCCTAGGCATTATCGGGGCGATCCTTGGCCTGTCGATCATCGCCTCGCTGGTGGTGCCGGCAAAGAAACCGGGATCGACCGGCGAGCATTAAGGCCAAGCGCTTGGCCAAGCGCACAAACGAATTTTTTAGTTGTATGAACAATAACCAAGCAAACCTGATCCGGACGACAAGGAGGGTTCGGACTCCGGCGTGAAATATCGCTGGAGCCTAGCACCCTCTCAACCGCTCTTAACTGGCCAACTCATTCGCGAGCTGCCGCTGTCGCCACTCATGGCCCAATGCCTCGTCAACCGGGGCGTCGCCAGCAAGGCCGAAGTCAGCGAGTTCCTTAATCCCAGGCTCAAGTTGTTGGCCGACCCGTTCCTGATTCCAAACATGGACGCCGCCGTCGAGCGGCTCTGGAGGGCGCGAGAAAACAACGAGCGGTTGTTGATCTATGGCGACTACGACGTCGACGGCGTCAGCTCCACGGCGTTGCTCACCGAGATGCTGACCGAACTGGGATGGACCGTGCAGCCGCACCTCCCCGGACGGTTTGACGACGGATACGGCCTCAGCGTGGTGTCGCTCGAGAAATGCCTCGAGCAATATAAGACCGACCTTGTGCTCGCCGTCGACTGCGGCTCCACCGCCGTCGAGGCGATCGCGTTTCTCAATGAGCGGAAGGTGGACGTCCTCGTGCTCGACCACCACCAGGTCAGCGATCCTCCCCCCGAGCCGCTGGCCATGGTCAACCCGCAACTCAGCGACGACTACCCGAATTTCCAGGAGCTGTGCTCAGTCGGCCTCGCCTTCAAGCTCGCCCACGCGATCGTCAAGCTCGGCCGCCAGGAGGGCCTGCAGAAGGAACGCGACCTTGATCTCAAGCATTACCTCGACTTCGTCGCGTTGGGCACCGTGGCCGACCTCGTGCCGTTGACCGGCGAAAACCGCAAGCTCGTCCGCTCCGGCCTCGAGCAACTCGGCGAGACCGACCGACCCGGCCTCGTTGCGTTGAAGACCGTGGCCAACGTCTCCAAGCCGGTCACGGTCTTCAATGTCGGGTTCCACCTCGGCCCGCGCATCAACGCCGCCGGCCGGATGGACAACCCCGGCGCATCGCTCGACCTCCTCCTCGCCAAAGACCGGCACGAGGCCGAGAAGGCGGCGGCAACCCTCGACAAACACAACACCGAGCGGCGTGAAATCGAACGCGACATCTCAAGTCAGGCCGTCGAGAGCGTCCGAAAATGGTTCGACCCCGAAAACGACTTCGTCATCGTCGAGGGCAACATGGAGTGGCACCTCGGGGTCATCGGCATCGTCGCCTCCCGCGTCATGCGCGAGTTTTACCGGCCCACTTTCATCCTCGCCAGCGACGGCGACGGCTGGAAAGGCTCCGCCCGCAGCATCGAGGGTTTCGACCTTGCCGAGGCCATGCGCGGCTGCGATGACCTGCTCAACGACCACGGCGGCCACGCCATGGCTGCCGGCGTCTCGGTCAAGCCGGGCCGACTTGACGCCTTCCGGGAGCGTATCAACGAGATCGCCAAAAAGACCATCACGCGCGACCTGTTCCAGCCGCCGCTCAAGCTCGACGCCGGGACCGACCTTTCCGAGCTGACCCTCCCGCGCGTCGAGGACATGCGCCAACTCGAGCCGCTTGGCCAGGGCAACCCGGAAATTCAACTCCTCGTCGCCGACCTTACGCTGTCGAGCCCCATCTACCGCATGGGACGCGACAAACAGCATGCCAAGTTCTGGGTCACAGACGAGCGGGGTTCCTGCGAGGTCATCGCCTGGAACCTCAAGCCGGAAGAGGAGCCGAAGGACACCTTCGACATCGCCGTTGCACCACAAATCAACGACTTCAACGGCCACCGCTCCGTCCAGCTCAAGCTCATTGATTGGCGCCCCGCCAAGGGCTGACCCGCGCTTGGCCAAAGCGGCTAGATTTCCGCGCTGGCCATTTTGCGCATGCCGGCCCGTAGCGGCAGCCAGCCGAGCAGGAACGAGCCGCCGAGGAAAACAGCCCAGCCGAGCCAAAACACCCCCGCCGAACTGCCACCGAAGGCCCAGCGCGACGTCATCGCCATCAGGCTCAACATGCCGACAATGTAGAGGAAACTCAGCACGAGGCAGAGCGTGCCGCCGAAGCCGCTGACGATCTTGCTCGGGTTGTCCTCGCGGAAATTCGGGTACACCGCGCCCAGGCCGACCGCCAGCGCGTTAAGCGTGAATGCCATCACGCCGATGGTCAGCGTGAAATACACCACCCTCTGAGCCGGGATCGACAGCATCGCGCACGACGCCCCAACCAAAGCCATCGTCACGGTCATCGATACCGCGGTGCAAAAGAGAAACTTGGCCATGAGCGTGCGGCGCAGGCCAAGCGGTGCCATGCCGATGATCCAGATGCGCTTGCCCTCGAGCGAGATCTGCGGAAAGACGAACCGCGTCGTCAGCGTGGCGAGGTTCAGCGCACACGCGCCGAGGTTGAGGTACGAGGTGAGGTCGATCCAGAAATCGCTCGTCAGCCGGTGCGAGAAATGGCGCAGGTTCACGATGTACGCGATCAGCAGGCCGAGCAGGATCAGCGACTGACCCCACTGCGTTGCGTCGCGTAGAAAAGTGCGAATGTCCTTCACCAGCAGCGCCCGCGCATCAGCACGCCCCCACCACAGCAGCTTGGCCAAGCGGTCGAGCAACCGGGGCGCCAGCGGTGCCTTGCCAAGCGCTTGGCTCGCGGTCGGGCCGCTGCCGCGGCTGTTCACCGCCGAGAGCGCCCCAAAGAAAAAACCGCCCGAGCGCGTCGAGGCGAGATAGCCGAAAAAAAGCGTGTGGCTCAGCAATACCAGCCCGAAGAACAGCGTGCCCATCAACGCACCCTCGACCCACTGGGTAATGCCGCTCGACACCCAGTAGCTGGGCAGATACGGGAAAAGCGAAAACCGCGTGCGCGCCCGCCGCCGGTCGACGACATCGAGCACGCGCGTCTCGAGCATCTCGTCGGTCACGGTCTCCGGCTGCAGCCACGCGCTGGCGAGGACGATCAGCACGAGCACCGCCAGCACGGCGGCCACCCGGAATGCCACCCGGTCCACCCAGCGCGCCAGCCCGAGAGCCGCCCAGCTCCCGAGGATGCCCGGCAGCACGACGAACAGCGCCACGAACAGCGGTGTCACCATGTAAAAATGCCAAGGCGCGTCGTGCGTCGCCCCGTACGCCGCCACGAGCGGCGCGATCAAAAACAAAAACGCCCACGACGCCAGGATGCCGGACTCGAATACTTTCCATCGATAAATCGACTGGTGTGGCACCGGCAGCGACAGCAGGAATTGGGCTTCCCGGTTGCGGAACAGGTTGGTGAAGCTGATGATGACGTTGCTGAGCAACAGCAGCAGAAACAGAAACGCGAAGAGCAGGAACATCATCCGCTCGATCAGCACCGGCCCCAGCCCAGGGAAGCTGGAGGTGAAATTCAGCGCCTTATGAAACAGCGCGTACGCCAGCCAGGCGTAGCCGACGACGAACAGGCCCATGAGGAACGCATGCAGCCGCGACCGCGCCACCGCCGACTGCAGTCGCCGCCAGTTTTGCGTGCGGTTGACCCCGGCCAACAGCCGCCAAAACGGGATGGGCTTCGCGCCGTTCATGCGCCGTCGTTGGTGAGTGACAGGAAGATCGACTCGAGCCGGTTGTCGCGGTTTGCCGCCTGCAGTTCCCCGTGCGACCCAACGGCGACGAGGCGGCCCTGGTGCATGATGCCGATGCGGTCGGCCATCTCCTCAGCAACGCTGAGTTGGTGGGTGGAGACGAATACCGTCACGCCTGCGTCCGCCCGTTCGCGCAGGATGTCCTTGAGCACGCGGGCGTGCTGCGGGTCAAGCCCGACCATCGGCTCGTCAAGCACGACGACCTCCGGCGAATGCATCAGCGCGGAGACGATCGCTACGCGCTGCTTGGTGCCGTGTGACAGGCTCTCGATCGGCTTGGCCAGGAATTCGTCGAGATGGAAACGCTTGCCCAAGCGCCCGGCCTCCGCCTCCATCGCGGCGTCCTCCATGCCGAACAGCTTGCCGGTGAACCGGAAAAACTCAGCCGGCGTCAGCTTGTCGTACAGGAACGGAAAGTCCGGCACGTAGGCGAGTCGCCGTCTGGCCTCGAGCGGGTCGGTGGCGCTGTCGAACCCGCAAATCCGCACCGCCCCACTCGTCGGCTTCATCAGCCCGGCCATGACCTTGATGGTCGTGGTCTTGCCGGCGGCGTTGGGGCCGAGGATGACGAAAAACTCCCCTGTCGGCACCGTGAGGCTGACATCGTTGACCGCCCGCAAATCGCCGAATTGCTTGGTTAATTGCTCAATTTCAATCATTTTCCGCCCCCTTCGCGCAGCGGGATGTTTTCGTTGGTAATCTGCAGTTGGCCGGGAAAATCGACCTGCAAAATCTCGCCAACACGGCTCACCAAAACCGTGACGGCACGATCGCCGGGCAGCTTGGCCTCGATGCGGTAGATGCGAACGCGTGTGCTGCCCAGCCGCACGGCGTCGTTGTACACCACCCACTCCAGACCCAGCGCGGGTGGTCCGGCGGCCGCTTGGCCAAGCGCGAGATTTCGCGGCAGCAACGGCTTGAGCAGCGACGCGACAAGTGGCCCGCCGAGCGACTCTAGCACCGTGGCCGGGTCGCGCAGTTGGCCAAGCGGCGTGGTGCGTTCCCATTGGCCAAGCGCCCCGTCGTGCTTCACAGTCAACACCTGGTTCGTCGCCAGCGCCGTGACCTCCCACGAGCTTGGCGGCAGGTTGATCGTGGCGTGGACGCTCTGCCAGTCGAGTGCGGGGTCGAGTGTCGAGCGGAGGTTGAATCGAAGCTTTCCGTTCAGCGGCTCAACGTCGAGCCGGCCGTCCAGCGCGACGGTGTAGCCGCGGATCGACTCGACCCGACCTGCCGGCTGGTTGGTGCCACCGAAGTAAACCTCATCGGGGATGATCTCCCAACGCATGAAGCCAAGCGACCGGCCGTTTTGAAACACCTGCAGGCTGGAGGCGTCGGGCGCGTTGAAGATTTTGTCGAGCACCACGTCGCTGGAAACGCGGCTGCCCCGGCCGGTGTCGCCGTACTCGGCGCGCCACAGGAGCACATTCATCGCCAGCCAAAAGAGGAGGATGACTGGGAAGACCAACCGGCGCACGGCGACGGGTTACGGGGTGCGCTCGGCCGGGATGTAAACGGTGACGCCCGGCTTGAGGTCGCGGGAGTTGCGCATCAGGCGCGGGTTGGCCGCCTTTAGGGCCGAGAACGGGATGCCGTATCGGCGGGCCAGGCTGTAGAGGCTTTCGCCCGGCCGGAGTGTGTGGGTCCGTGTCTGGCCGGAACGCGCCGAGTAACTGGGCCGGGGCGGCACGTTCGGGTTGCCCCGGGGATTCACCGAGGGCGGCGGCCCGCCGGTGACCACGGCGACCTCCGGTACATCGCTTCCGGCCTGCTGCAGCCGGCCGCGCATGGCCTCGACCTGGCTCTTGAGACGGCTGTTTTCGCTGTTGGCCTTGGCCAGTTGCGTGCGCAGCGTGTGGATGGCGTTGATCTCCGACGGCGGGATGGGCGCCATAGCGATGTCCTTGGCGATCTCTTTTTTGCAGGCCTTGATGAACCCCGCGATGTTGCCAGCATGGCGGGAATCCGACTGCAGCTCAAGATGCCGCTGGAAATGAAAACAGGCCGCGACGTAGTCGGTGTTTTCATTGCTCGGCTCGTAGAAAATCAGCCCCAGTTCGAAATGGGCGGCGGCGTTGGCCGGGTTGCTGGCGAGCGCCTTGCGGAAGGAGAGTACCGCTCCGTCGACCTCCTTGCGGGCCAACCGGCTCTTGCCCCGGACAAAATCGGGGTCGTCCTCCATTCGGGAACTGCCCCCGCTGGTTGGCTCGCACCCGGTGGCAGCAACCGCCAGCGCCGCCAAAGCCAAACCTCGCCCCAAAACGGACCAATACCTCATCGGCGGAAAGTAAACAGGAAACGGCCGGAAAGGCAACCACCGTTCGCGCCAAAACAAATCCCCATTGCACGCTTTTTCTTCGGCGGCACAGCCACTAGACTTCCGCCCGTGCCGAGCAAGGCGAGCAAGGCGGCAGATGGCCTCCAGCCGCGGATGGACTTGGGATGGATTGGCATCCTGATGTTTGCCGTGGCATTCCTCTATGTTCTGTCCTTGCTCAGCTACGACCCGTCGGATCCCCCGCTCAACTCCGGTGACCCGACCGACGGCTACCAAAACAAGATCGGTACGGTGGGGGCTTACCTCTCCTACATTTCATTCATGGCCATCGGATTCGCGGCCTACATGGTGCCACTGCTGCTAATGCTGTTTGGGGCCGCATTTATCCATCCTTTCTTCATCCACCTGCGCCAATCATGGAAGGAACCGGTCGCCGCCGTGGTTTATCTGCTTGGCCTGATGGGACTGCTGCAGGAGATGGACATCAACTTCGGCCTCGCGTTCTGGGTGGACGGATTCCAACTCGGCGGCGTCCTCGGCGAAAGAATCATCTACCCGATTTTTCACACTTTCGGCACCGCGGGCGCGGTTATCATCCACACGGCACTCATCCTCGCCAGCCTTTACTACCTGACCAACCTTCAGCCGGTCGAGCTTTGGCACTGGGCGGTGAACGTATGGGAAGAATGGCGCGAGCGCCGGGCTCAACCCAGCATGGCCGCCGCTGGCCCGATCCAAAAAACGGTTCAGCGTAAAACCAAGCGGCTCGAGCGCGACTTGGCCAAGCGAAAGAAAGCGGTCGAGCAAGAACTCGAGCAGGTCACCGAAGAACTGGAGGCCGACAAGGGACTCGGTGCCGACCTCAAGCCGGTGCCCAAGCCAACCGTACGCGACTTGAGCGTCCTCGATGAGGAACAACGAACCAAGGCCAAGGCGGTACCGGAACCCGGCGAGGTCGAGATGGGCGAGGTGATCTCCGCCGAGGAGGTCAAGGCCTCCGCCGATTCAACGGACGAGAAGGACGGCGAAGCGGATATCGAGACCAAGGAGGAAAAACCGGCGGAGCAAAGCGAGCCAACCGAGCACAAGGCCGCCACCACCGGGGACATTCTTGGCCAAGCGGACGAGTTCAAGGGCGACCCCGCGGCCAAGCCGGACGAAACCGCCGGGGACAAAGCCAAGCCGGACGGCGAACCGGAACCGGACACCCCGCCCAAGCCGAAGCTGCCCCGGCGCTTGGCCAAGCCGAAAGGGCCGGGTGCCGTCGCCAAGACACCCAAGGTCAAGGACTACAAGCTGCCCAAGTCGATGGTGCTCGACGAGCCCGAGCCGGCCGCAGCCCCCACCGAGGCCCTCGAGCAACTCCTCGCCAACGCACGGCTGCTCAAGGACACACTGCAGCAATTCCGCATCGAGGTCACCGAGGGCGACATCACCAAGGGGCCGACCATCACGCGCTATGAGCTGCACCCCGCGCCCGGCGTCAAGCTCGAGCGCATCACTGCCCTGGCCAACAACATCTCCGCCGCAATCAAGGCCGAGAGAATCAACATTCTCGCCCCCGTCCCCGGCCGCAGCTCCGTCGGCATCGAGGTGCCCAACCGCATCAAGACCAAGGTACTCTTCCGAGATATCATCGACTCGCCGGAGTGGAAGAAGAGCAAAGCCAAGATTCCGCTCGCGCTGGGCAAGGACGTCTACGGCAAGCCGATCGTGGCCGACCTGGCAGACATGCCACACATGCTCATCGCCGGTGCGACCGGCTCCGGCAAGTCGGTCTGCATCAACTCCATCGTCGCCTCGCTGCTCTTCCGGTTTTCGCCGGAGGAACTGCGCTTCGTGATGATCGACCCCAAGGTCGTCGAGCTGCAGATTTACAACGGCCTGCCCCACCTCGCCGCCCCCGTGGTGCACGACCCGAAGAAGGTCATCCTGGCGCTCAAGTGGGTCGTCAACGAGATGGAAAAACGGTACCAGATTTTTGCCAAGGTCGGCGCCCGCAACATCGACGGCTTCAACTCGCGCACCCGGAAGAAACCGCAAAAGACCGACCAGGCCGAGCTGCCGCTCGACGAGAGCGAAGGCTTCGCCGTCGAGATGGACCAGGAGGTCACCGTCGAGCGGGAGGACGAGATCGAGATCCCGGACAAGCTCAGCTACATCGTCGTCATCATCGACGAGCTGGCCGACCTGATGTTGATGGCACGCAACGACGTGGAAAACTCAATCGCCCGCATCACTCAGATGGCTCGGGCAGCTGGCATCCACTGCATCGTTGCCACGCAGCGGCCCAGCGTCGACGTCATCACCGGCGTCATCAAGGCCAACATCCCCGCCCGGATCGCGTTTCAGGTCGCCGCCAAGGTGGACTCCCGCACCATCCTCGACGCCATGGGGGCGGACAAGCTGCTCGGCAAGGGCGACATGCTGTTCCTGCCGCCCGGCACCTCCAACCTTGCCCGCGCGCAGGGTTGCCTCGTCACCGACGAGGAGCTCAACCGCATCGTCGAGATCGTCAACGACCAGGCCAAGCCGC
>CAYWMH010000094.1:0-8916 GCA_964459315.1 uncultured Verrucomicrobiota bacterium | reverse complement strand
CAGCGGCTGGCGTGGTGAGTCTCGCTTCGACTGCTCAGGCAGAGGAAAACAGCGTTTTGACGGCCCTGTCGTCAACCGTTATTAGCGGCAATGTTGAAGCCTCCTACGTGGGCGGATTCAGCAGCAACAACAACATGCATAACGATGGTGCATTCGAAGCCAACGGTGCAAGTTTGAATATAGGAAGTCCCCTTGGTGAAGGTGACTATAGTACAGCCTACAATCTTGAATTGCTATTCGGTGGTCGTGCCCAGGCGTTTGCGGGTGATGATCAAACCTTGAAGACTGCCAATATTGGCATGAACCTGCCAGTTGGCAATGGAATTGATCTGACCCTTGGTCTGTTCGATACCACCGTTGGTTACGAAGTCGAGGCTAGTGGCCACAATCCGAACGTGATGCGCTCCTACGGTTATGCGCAGGAGCCACTAACTCATACCGGGTTGATGGCTGCAACTGAAATAACTGAGGGGCTCAGCGTAAGTGCCGCTTTAATTAATGGCTTCGACGACAATACCGTCAGAAATTTTGTTGGAGCTGACGGTAATACAATGGATAGCTCTGGTCACGGCGATTTCGGATATGCCCTTGGTGCCGAGTTAACAATTCCGGATAGTTTAGGTTTCCTGAGCGGCAGTAGCCTTTACGTTGGCTACGTCGACGGGGGTGACGCTGGTAACTGGAATATTGGCCAAACCCCAGATGACCCGGCAACGGAAGATGTAGACGAAACGGCGTGGGTGGAAAACCAAGACAATGAATTGTTGTATATAGGTGCGACCATCAATACCCCGATTGAGGGGGTTGCGATTGGTGTTGCATATGACGATCGTCAGTGGGGAAACTACGTTGATTCCGACAGTGTTGCATTGTACGCTGCTTACTCGTTGACTGAGGATGCGAGCATTTCGGTTCGCTATGACAATGGCACTATTGACGTCGGCGGTGGTAACGAGGATAGCTTCGACAATATCGCTTTAACCCTGGGTTACTCAATTTGGGAAAATGTTTTGACCCGATTTGAAATGGGTTGGGAGAGCGGTGTTGGAGCAGTTGGTCAGCAGGCCATAACCGGGGGTGCCCGTCCTAGTACCGCTGCCGGCAGTGGGGTATATGATGGCCATGGTGACAGCAGTTACTTTGCCTTCAATGCCTTCTATAGGTTTTAATTTGATCCAACCAAGTTGGATTACAAAGCCCTTCCGTTGGAAGGGCTTTTTTTGTGTCAAAGTCGGTCGGGATGACGATCGATTGACCGCTTGGCCAAGCTACCTCAAGTGGCGGTCGGCGAAGTTGAGAAATTGATCCCAGTCGAAGGAGGTGACGGCGTGTTCGCCGGTGCGGAGGTGATAGCCGACTTGATGGCCAACGGAACGCTCGGCCTCCGGCAGCTTGGCCAAGCCGACACCTTTCAGGCCGAACAGTTCGTAAACGGGATCGGCGTGGCGGGCCGAGAGGAACTCGCCCATCGGATCGGCGTGAAGGTCTTTGGTGGCACTGGCGATGTAGACCGGGCGGGGGGCGGAAAGCGCGACGAGCATGTGTTGGTCGACCGGTAGATCGTTCACGCGATCGTTGTATTCGTTGAAGTTGTCGCAAAACCAGTGGGGAAAAACGGTGTTTATGCGCTGAACGGTCTCACCGAACTCGCGTCGACTCAGGGCCGCGCCGCCACAGCCAGAGTTGTTTGAGATCGCCATCGCGAATCGCTCATCCTGGGCAGCAGCCCATAGTACGGTTTTGCCCAGACGTGAATGTCCCATGACAGCCACTTTTTTGGCGTTGATGCTGCGGTCGGTCTCGAGGTAGTCGAGGCATCGGCTTAGGCCCCACGCCCAGGCGGAGATGCTACCCCATTCGTTGGGCTTCGGTTTCGGATATAGGCGATGGACGCCGTTTTCAAATCCATCATCGTAATCCGGGTCAATATCGCCGTAATAAATCGTCGCAACGGCGTAGCCGCGGTTCAGGATAACTTCCAGAGCATTATCGCCGGGCTTATCGGAGTAACCCTCCTCATGGCTGCCGGAGGCGATGGCTTTGTTGATTCCCCGGGTCGACGTATCAGCGCGGTCGTTTTTACTGCCGTGCTTTCTGGAGTCGCGCATCCATGACTTGGTGATCGAGATTGCAGGGTCGGGGTGGATGGTGTGGTTGCCGTAAAAGTTCAGCGTCAAAAAGACAGGCACCGGCCCGTCGACATTTTTTGGGATGTAGATCAACAGGTTCGCTTCCGGTGTTTCCTCTTTTCGGGCGAAGGTAATGAGGACTTCGCGCCGGATCGCGCCGCCGCCCAGCGCGGTGTCGTCGTTTTGGATGACTTTGAACAGTAACCCATTTGGTCGGTTCGGGCTGTGGCCGTATACGTGTTCGCGGAACAGTTCGAGCACCTCCGAGCGGCGTTTCTCGATCCAGTCTCGGGCAGATGTGACCGGTGTGCCATCCTCCATTGTGAGTGGGTCGGGCAAGGTGTATTGCGGCACCTTAGCCTCGTCATAGTTCGCAGCGATTATTTCGGTGTCGGGCATAATTAGGATCGTGAGGCCAAGGCAGGTGGCCGCGTTGCGGAATGTCGGCATGCCGTCATACAAGACAAGCGGCGCCCAAGAAGCAAGGCCAGAGTCGAGTTGTGCTTGAATCGCTTTGTCAAGCGGGGCAAGTTTTCGTCATGAACTATTCCAGATTGTTGACAGTGATTGGGTGTGCGGTGGTGCTTGGGCAAGCGACCGCACTGGAGTCTCGCCATGAAAAGACATTTCGACAGTGGGACAAAAACAAGGATGAGAAACTGACCAAGGCCGAGCTACCCCCGCAAAACCAACGAAATTTCAATTTGGTCGATGCTGACAAAGATGGGTTCATTTCCTTCAAGGAACACGTTGTATTTTTGACCAGTTCGCGGAATCAAAACAACAGGGACTGGAGCGGATTTAAGATCATCAAGGATATAGCCTACGCAGGGACAAATCACGATCGGCAGACGTTGAACCTGGCGCTTCCCATGAAGCGCAGTAACGACAAACCGCTACCGGTGATTGCCTATATTCACGGCGGAGCGTGGCGTGCCGGCAGCAAAAACGGAGGGTTGAACCGTTTGCATGATTTTCTCAAGAACGGCGAATATGCGGGGATGTCGATCGGGTATCGCCTCAGTCAGCAGGTCAAGTGGCCTGCGCAGATTCACGATTGCAAGGCGGCCATCCGCTGGATCAAGGCCAACGCTAAAAAATACGGTCTCGACGGCGACCGGATTGCCGTCCACGGCACGTCGGCCGGTGGGCATCTAGTTGCAATGCTCGGCACGTCGGCCGGGGTGGAGGCGATGGATGGCGCGATCGGCCCGCACACTGACCAGTCAACAAGGGTGCAATGTGTGATCGATTATTACGGGCCGACGAACTTTCTGCGAATGAACGATTTTGAAAGTCGGATCGACCACGATGCTGTGGATTCGCCCGAGAGTCAGTTGATCGGCGGGGCGATTCAGGAGAACAAAAAACAGACACTGACGGCGGACCCGATTTCGTATGTCGACAAGGGTGATGTCCCGTTTTTGATAATGCATGGAACGAAAGATATGTTGGTACCGTATAACCAGTCGGTGCTGCTCCACAACGCGCTGCAAAAGGCCGGGGTGAGTTCGGTATTGCTGACGGTGGAGGGCGGTGGCCACGGGGGTGGCAAAGGCATCCTCCCAGAGCGCTTCCGGGCGTTCGTCGAATTTCATTTGCATGGAAAAAAGGGAATTATCGAAGACGAGACCATTCCCGTGGCGAAGGTCAAGCAGCGCTGACGATTGATCCGGCGTGGAGCACAGAAAAATACGTACATCCGTTAAACGACCCCCGCTAGCTGGCAACTGGGTGAAGGTAGGGGGTTGGTCGATCTCGCCCGAGTAGCCTGGTGAGTTGGGTGTTCGTCTCTAATTTTCCGCAAAAAAGGGTATTCACTTGACGGTTTCGAAGAGGAAACCGTAGGCTGGTTCGTTTAGGCGTTATTCATGTTAGGGAACTTTAAGAGCCTGTTTTCCAACGATATCGGAATAGATCTGGGCACGGCCAACTCCCTCGTTTTCGTTCGAGACCGGGGGATTGTGCTGCGCGAACCTTCCGTCGTCGCGATCGAGGCCGGCATGACCACCGTGCTGGCCGTGGGCGACGAGGCAAAGCGGATGCTTGGTCGGACGCCGGGTAACATCGTGGCCATCCGCCCGATGAAGGACGGCGTCATTGCCGATTTCGAGATCACGGAGGCAATGTTGCGCAACTTCATCCAGAAGGTGCACAACCGCAAGCTGATCGCCCCGCGGGTCGTGGTGGCGGTGCCGTCCGGCATCACGGAGGTGGAGAAGCGGGCGGTCAAGGACTCTGCCATCCACGCCGGGGCGCGGGAGGTATACCTGATCGAGCAGCCGATGGCCTCGGCGATCGGCGTGGGACTTCCCGTGCACGAGCCGCCCGGCAACATGATTGTGGACATCGGCGGCGGCACCTGTGAGATCGCGATCATCTCGCTCGCGGGGATCGTGTTCAGCCGCAGTTTGCGTGTCGGTGGCGATGAGTTTGACGAAACGATCATGGGTTACATGAAGCGCGCCTACAATTTGATGATAGGCGAACGCACAGCAGAGGAGATCAAGATCACGATCGGCTCGGCGTATCCGCTGGAGGAGGAACTTTCCATGGAAGTGAAGGGCAGGGACCTGAGCGCGGGTCTGCCAAAAATCATGACGGTTCGCTCCGAGGAAATCCGGGATGCGCTGAAGGAGCCGATGAACAACATTCTTGAGTCTATCCGCTTGACGCTGGAACGGTGTCCTCCCGAGCTTTCGGCCGACCTCGTCGACCGCGGCATCGTTGTCGCGGGTGGCGGCGCCCTCGTGAGGGGCATCGACCAGTTGATCGCCGAGGAAACCGGCCTGCCGGTTCACATCGCCGACTCCCCGTTGACGGCTGTGGCCGAGGGGACCGGGCGAGTGCTTCAGGAACTGCAGTTCCTGCGGCGGGTGGCCTCCTCGAGCGGGGAGTAGCGTGCGTTCGTCCCGTTGAACAGCGGGATGAAACAGTTTTTTTACAAATCACAGCAGACAGCGGTCGGGACGGTGCTCCTGACGGTGTTCCTGCTGCTGGCGTTGCCGGAGAGTGTCCGGGCGCGCCTCAAGTCCGCCATCGGCGGGCTGTTTCTGCCGGCAATCGGCATCAGCACCACCAGCCAGGCGGCCCTCGAGTCGCTTGGCCAACTCGGTGTCCGCGAGCCGGAATCGTTCCCCACAAACCAAGCGCTTGGCCAAGCGGCTGACGATCCCCAATCGTTGGCCGATCTCAGGATGGAAAACGCCAAGCTCAGGGAGGAGGTCAATCAATTTGCCAAGGCCAAGGGATGGGAGCAGCGTATCCCGTGGAGGAGCAAGTTGGCCCGGATCGTGGGACGCGACTCGTTCAACTGGTGGCGGCGGATCAAGATCAACATGGGCACCAACAAGGAGATTCGACTGAACCAGCCGGTTGTTTCTGTCCGGGGCGAACTGGTGGGGCGGATCTCCGAGGTGGGGCCGCTGACGTCGTGGGTGCTGCTGGTCGGCGACCCGAACTGCCGCTTCTCGGCGTTGCTCAAGGAGTCGCGAAACCAGGGCGGGATTGTCGCGCCCCGGAATTACAACGCGAATCCCCGGATGGTGGAGTTGACCTATCTTCCGAATGACGTCGAGGTGCGTCCAGGCCAGGCGGTGGTGACCAGTGGGCTTGGGGGTGGGTTCCCGAAGGAAATCCCGGTTGGCCAAGTGGTGGATTCATGGGTGTCGAAGGACGGATTGTACACCGAGGCCCGGATCCGGGTTCACGCGGATCTGAACCAACTCGAGAGCGTGCGGGTGTTGACGCAGTTTTGAACGGAAGATCGTGACGGGAAAAATCAACAAGACAATAGCACTGCTGATCGGGGCTTACCTGCTCGTGTTCGCGCAGTCCCATTGGCAGGTGCCACGGTTGTGGCTGGGGTTCCAGCCCGATCTCACGCCGGCACTGCTGGTGTGCGCCGGGCTGGCGCTGGGTGCCGGGCAGGTGAGCTCCGCCGCCTTGCTAACGGGATTATGGCTCGACAGCCTGTCTGCCAACCCACTGGGCTTGAGTGTGTTGCCTTTGTTTGTCGCCGGGTGGGCGGTGTTCAGTTTCCGGGATCTGATCCTGCGGAACGAGTTGGTGGCGCAATTCTACCTTGGCACGGCGGCCGGGGCATTGGTGCCGCTGCTTCAGGCTTGGCTGTTGCAACTGGTCGGCTCGAATCCGTTGATGGGCTGGCAGATGGGAGCCTGGTGCCTGGTCAACGCTCTGCTTTGCGGTGTGGCAGTTCCAGTTTTCGACCGCTTGGCCACGCTGCTTGATCGCTGGCTGTCGCATCCGGTGCATGATCTAAACCGCTGGCCCAACGCTAACCGCCAGATCGTGCGCGGTAAAAATTAACCGATAGAGGAATAGTGTTTATCTTTGACCAGTTGCGCAGCAGGGAGATTCCGATTCGCATGATGACGATCTTCATCCTGTGTTGCATGTTTCTGTTGGCGGCGAGCCTGTGGCGGCTGCAGGTCGCTTCCGGTAGTGATTTCCGGGATCGGCAGCAAAACCAATCGATCCGTACCGTGCGCCTCCCGGCCACGCGGGGCCATATCGTGGATCGGCACAAGCAACCGTTGGCAATGAACCGCCTGCGGTTCGATGTCCACATGTACATCGACGAGTTGCGCGATCTGTTTTACACCCATTACATGCGCTTGAAAAACGGGAGTCGATTGAGCCGGTCAGAGCAGGATCAACTGGGCAGGGTGGCCCGCTATCAGGTTGCGAGCAACCTGACCATGCAGGTGAGCCTGCGGCTTGGCCAACCGCTGGTTCTCGACGAGAAAAAATTTCATACCCACTACTACAAGCGCCGCTTCACACCGATGGCCGTGATACAGGATCTTTCGCCGGAGCAGCTGGCCAAGTTTGTCGAGCAGATCCATTCCGTCCCCGGCGTCGACCTGTCGGTCAACCCGGTGCGGACCTATCCGAACGGCGACATGGCGTTTCACACGCTCGGTTATCTGCGCCGGGACGACAACCCCGACATTCACGATGAAACGCAGCCCCGCTTCCGCTATCGACTGCCGGATTATATTGGCGTGGACGGGTTGGAAGGGGTGTACGATGGGCTCCTGCGCGGCATGGCCGGTGGCAAGAGCATTCGCGTCAATAACATCAGCTATCGAACCAGCGAGGATATTTGGGCCTGGCCGGAGTCGGGGCACGACATGGCGCTTTCGATCGATCGCGACATCCAGTTGGCCGCCGAGGCGGCGCTCCGGGCCAACGGGCCGGAGACACGCGGCGCGGTGGTGGTCATGGAACCGAACACCGGTGACCTGCTGGCGCTGGTGTCCCTGCCGGGGTTTGATTCAAACAAGTTTATCACCGGGTTTTCCCGCGCGGAGATCACCCAGTTGAATGACGAGCGCCTCAACCGCTGGCTAAACCGGGCCACAGGGAGCGGCGGCGTGGCCTACCCTCCCGGCTCCATTTTTAAGATTATTTCGGCCGTGGCCTATCTCGAGGAGGGACTGCTTGACTCGGATGAAAAGGTTTACAATCCCGGCTACTTCCGCAACCAAGGACTTTATCCGCACTACTCACTGGACGACACGGCGCCGCCGGGCGATTACGATTTTGTCCGGGCATTCAAGCGCTCGAGCAACACTTATTTTATCCATTACGCCTTAACGCCAGACGGCCGAAGCGACCGTTGGCGGCAAGGCAAGCGGGTGCTCCTGGACTGGGGGAACCGTTTTCGGCTTGGGCAAAAGACGATCACCAGTCTGCCCGACGGCCTGGCCAGTCCCCTCCGCGAGGGAGGCGGTTATTTTCCGGAGCGCGGCAACGAGTTGAAGCGAAAGAACCAGTTTGGTGATGAGGTTCCCTGGGCGCCAGGCGACGTAGCCAATCTCTGCATTGGGCAGGGCGAGATCACGGTGACTCCGCTGCAAATGGCGGTGATGACCTCGGCGGTGGCCAACGGAGGGAAGGTGCTTCAGCCGCGCCTGGTGACGCATGTCGACTCGCGGCAAGCCTTTGGCCAAGCGCAAAACCATCTCATCCCGGTGACGACGCACAGCGACCTGAACCTGAAGCCGTCCACTGTCAAGCTGTTGCACAAGGCGATGCTGGCCGACGTGGCCGATCGGGACGGCAGCGGCCGTGCCGCACGAGTGCCCGGATTGGCCATCGGAGGCAAGACCGGCACGGCCCAGATCAAGGTTCCGACCGGTCAGTTTCATCCCAGAACCGGCATGCGCCTGTTTCGCACCGACCACATCACCTGGTTTGTGTCGTTCGCACCCGTGGAGTCACCGCGCTACACCGTGGTTGTGATGGTGGAAAGCGGGGAGTCTGGGGGCAGCACTTGCGCCCCGATCGCCGGGGCGATTTACCGTGCGATTCGCGACCTGGAACGGGAACGAAAGAAAGGAGCGCCGCGCTTGGCCAAGCGATGATGGAGGCGATCCTGATACATCTGCGCAAGCTGCGGATCGATTGGCTGATGTTCGGCGCGTTGATTGGCCTGATGGTGTTTGGGGGAACGTTCGTGCTCAGCGCGGCGATCGGCCAATATGAGATGGAGACGCTGCTGAACACCTATTTTTTCCGGCAGATGGTGTTTTACGGGCTCGGATTGGCCTTGGCCGCATTGTTTGTCATGGTGGATTACCACCGGCTCGCCGGCTGGTCGCGCGCCGCCTACTGGGTGATGATTCTCCTGCTGATTTTGGTGCTGATCCCGGGGATTGGCGAGGTTCGACAGGGCGCCCGCCGCTGGTTCGATTTAGGGGTGATCCTCATTCAGCCCTCGGAATTTGCAAAATTGGCGTTTATATTCGCCTTGGCCGAT
>CAYWMH010000093.1:0-8924 GCA_964459315.1 uncultured Verrucomicrobiota bacterium | reverse complement strand
TGATAGAGGCGCAGCCGTTGGCCGTCAATTTTGCCGGCAGCGACCTCGAGTTCTCCTGGCCGGCCAAGGGCAACTTCGCGCTCGAGTCTACCGATGCGCTTGGCCAAGCGGCCGACTGGAGTGAAGTCGGCAGTGGCACTGCCAAGGAGGATGATCGTTACATCGTCCGCGTCAGGCCAAGTGCCGGACAGCAGTTCTTCCGTCTCCGCAGCGAATGAGGCGGCGCCATATAGATGGCTTCACGTTGATTGGGACCTCCTCCGCGAACACGGCGGCAAGACGGCTAAAGAATTGAAAGCTGAAGTGAACTAATTTCCCTTTTTAAAAAAACGACTCCGTCAGAAACCATCACCAACACAACTCTCTCGCTTCCACCATTCCACTACTTTTTACTGATTAACGTCAGTGCCACCAGCACGTAGGCGGTGGTCAGGTTGGGGTCGCCTTCCATCCAGCGTTTGGTTGTGTTTTGCCATGAGCCGTCTGGTTGCTGCAGTGCGATGAGTTTGGCTGAGAGTGCCTCGCGCCAGTCGATCATTTTTCCATCGGAGACAGTAAGCCGTTTTACGCCTTGCGCGCGCAGTGCCTTGGCCATGAGATGGTAGTAGTAGTAAACCCCCTCCGCACCCATGCCGGGGTTTTCGTCGAGTGTGTAGTTGCGGCCAAGCCAGTCGGTAACCGCCTTTACCCGGTCGTCGTCGCGGCCGATCCGGGCGTATGCGAAACTCATCATTCCCGCGTAGCTTATCGAACCGTAGGAGCGCAAAGCCACCCGCTTTGTTTTCTGGTCAGCTATTTCCCCCGCCTTGCTTTCGCCGGGATGGTAGATGAATCCGCCGCGATCCTCCGGCACGTTTGAAAGGTTTGGGTTGTTGCTGCGTTCCGGCAGGTTTTGGCAACTCGCCAGAAAATGCTCGAGCGCCTTCCAGTCTAGATCGCTTTCCAGCGGCTGATCCGGTTGGTCGGGGCCGCGCACGGCCAGTTCGGACATTCGCATGGCCTCAATGGCCATCAGTGTGTTGTTCATGTCGGAGTGGTCGTACTTGCTGTTGTAGCCGACACCCCCGTCGTGCGGGTTGTCCAGCTTGCCCTTCTCGCCCAGATCGATCTGCGAGGCGGCAATGTAGGCACGCGCCTTGACTATCAGCGGTCGCAATCGCGGCTCATCCGCGAGTGACAACGCCATCAGCGAACAGGCGGTGTTGTAGTTGACCAGCAACCCGCGATGAATTGATCCGTCCGGCTTGGCCGAACCGGCGATGAAATCGAGTGCGCGCCGCCGCTCGGAGCCGTACTTGGCATCAAGGTTGGCCACGTCGGCCATCTCCAGCGCAACCAACGCGAGAGCCGTCAGCGCCGGCAACTCAGCGTTGGACCACCAGCCGGCGGCGTTTTGGTTTTTGTACAGAAACCGCGCCCCCCGCTCGATGGCCTGCTGGGTTTCGCTTGCGCTGCTTTCTTCTGCAACCACCGCTTGACCTAGCGGTGTAAACAATAGAGTTGCGGCGAAGGCGGCTTGCCGAAGCCGCTGCAGGAATCGCTTGCAATCTCCCTCTCGCCAACCCTCTCCCGCACGGAGAAGAGGGGGGGTCGGACGCGGCCTTTTTCTGTATTCGGGGGCAGTTGCCATTCGGGGTGGAAATCTATTGGCTCTTCCCCTGCCCTGTCCACTTTAATTCTGTTTTTGGTTGATAAGCCCGGAGCAACATCGCATTATGCCCCTGTTGACAGGTTGTGCGCCCGATGAAAATGATGCTTCATCCAAATGCGAACCGCCGCTTGGCCAAGAGTGGCTTTACGCTGATTGAGTTACTGGTCGTCATCGCGATCATCGCCATACTTGCGAGCCTGCTGCTCCCGGCATTGGCCAACGCCAAGGGCAAGGCTCACCAGATTTCCTGCATGAACAACTACCGGCAGCTTCAGTTTTGCTGGCATATGTACATCAACGACAACGACGGCCACCTGCCGCCCAACGCCACCGTCCGGGGCAGCTCGCGCGGGAGCTGGGCCGCCACCGCGCAAACCTGGATCAAGGGCAACGCCTTCTCTGACACCACAGACAAAAACATCCGGGTCGGGGTTCTCTTCAAGTACAATGACTCGGTCAAGATTTACAAATGCCCATCCGACCGTTCGACCGTGTTCGACAAGGGAGAAGTTCCGCGCTTCCGTAGCGTGGCGATGAACATGCACATGAACCATATCCCCGACCCACGCGACCGCACCAGTTGGCACAAGTATTCCGAGATCGTTGACCCGTCGCCGTCCGAGGCGTTCGTGTTTATCGACGAACACGAGGGCAGCATCGACAACGCCCGATTCACCGTCACGCAGCGTCATGAATGGCGCTGGATCGATTTTGCCGCCACGCGCCACAACAACGGCTGCGTGCTCAGTTTTGCCGACGGCCACTCCGAGCTTTGGAAATGGCAGGAGTCGCGCACCCTGGAGATTTCAAACATGAAAGGCTGGATTCAGGGCTACACAGGCGTGTACGGCAAGGATCGCGACCTCGGCCGCATTTACGACGCCATCCCCGAAATCCCGCTTTAAGCACTAGGCCTGGCCCCTTCTCCGAGTGGGGGAGGGTTGGGGAAAGGGAGAACGCGGTCGTTTAAATTCAATCGAGTCACTTTTGCCTCGGAATCCGCGAGATTATCAGTAAAAAAACATTCACGTTTTCACCCTCATCCGGCCTGCGCTTGGGAAACCTTCCTCTCCGGTCGCTCATTTCCCCGGTTTTGCGATGCGGTATAGGAATTTTTCTCCGCGCAAAAAAAGGGAGTTGCCGACCACCGCGGCGGATGCGCTGAAGCGATCGTTCAGTTCGTTCAATGCAAGCGCCTTTGGCTCAGTGTCGATCGAGAGCACCAGCGTTTTGCCGTTGCGATCAGTCACGTAAATCCGCCCATCCGCCACCACCGGGGAGGCGTAAATATTGAAGATTGATCCAAGGCGGAACGGACCGCTTGGCTCGTCGCCAGTTGTTGCGTTTACGCGGGACAACACACCCTGGTAATGCCGCAGGTAATACAGCCAACCGTCGTGAAGCAACGGCGACGGCACATAAGGGGTGCTGCGGTTTTTCCGCCAGACGATTTGTTTTGTGCCGCTCAACTCCCCTTTTGCCCCGGCCAGGCGTATTGCCAGAAGCGTTTGTTTTTCATAGCTGCCAGCGGCGAACACCATGCCGTCGCCCGAGACCGGCGATGCCACGACGTTGCCCGGTAGCCCGCCGGCCTGCCAAATTACCTCGCCCGTCTTCAGGTCGTACCCGCGAACGCGCTTGGTTCCACTGACGACCACCTGCGTTCGGTCGCCGTGCGGCACAACGATCGGCGTGGCCCACGAGGTGATTTCCTCTCTTGGCTGCCTCCAGAGTTCTTCGCCGGTGCGCTTGGCCAAGGCGACGATGAACGACTGTCCCTGATGATCCCAGTTCACGACGACCGTTTCCCCGTACAGCACCGGGGAGGCCCCCTCGCCGTGGCCGTGTTTAACGCGCATGTTGCCGAGGTCTTTAGACCAGGCCAAGCGACCGCCAGTCTCGAGGCAGTACAGACCGTTGGAGCCAAAGAAGGTGATGACGTGCTCCCCGTCGGTCACCGGCGAGTTGGATGCCCACGTAGCGGATTCGTGTGTGCTCTCGTGCGGTTGCAGCGTGGCCACCGTCCGCCGCCAGACCAGAGCGCCTGTGCGCCGGTTGATCGCGAGAACGGCGAATTGGTAATCCGACTCCGGATCCATGTTGTTGTGCGCGCCGTCCGGCGTCGGGCCGGTGAACGGTTTTTTTGGGCCAGTTCGCTCAGCCGTGGTCACAAACACCAAGTCGCTCCAGACGACCGGCGATGAGTGGCCCAGACCGGGCAATGCTGTTTTCCAGCGGATATTTTTCGACTCACCCCACTCCACCGGCGGGTGCGCCTTTGGGGCTTCGCCTGTAGCCAGCGGCCCACGCCATTGTCCCCATTGGCCAAGCGAATCCACCGCTTGGCCAAGCGCGTCCTGTGCAACCAGGCACAGGCCAAGCGCGAAAGACAGAATTGGATACAACCGCTTCATCATGGACACAGACCCGTTGTGCCCCATTCTTTTTCGGTTTTCAATCCGCTTGGACAAGCGGATCCTTTCCCTCGGGTGGTGCTGTTCCTCGCCCGGTTGGCATTCATCCTTCCATCCTTAAGCGGTATCCGTATGCTGCGCCCGTGAGTTTTTCCGCACAAAATGCAGTGGTGGTGGGCGGCGGCAGCGGCATGGGCGAAGCCATCGCGCTCGGCTTGGCCAGGGAGGGCGCGAAGGTTGTGATTGCCGGGCGGCGGCAGGCCAGGCTGGACGCTGTCGCCGAACAGGCGGAAGGTGCGATCCTCACCCGCACGGTGGACGTGGCAGACCGGGACAGCGTGAAGGCGTTGTTTGACTGGCTTGGCGAAGCGCTTGGCCAACTGCACCTGCTGGTGAACTGCGCCGGGATCAACGTGCCCAAGCGCTCCATGGGAGAACTGGCGCCGGAAGACTGGGACCGGTTGATCGCGATCAATGCCACCGGCGCATTTAACTGCATGCATTACGGACTGCCTCTGATGCGAACTCACAAGACCGGCCTCGTCATCAACATCTCTTCGACCTCAGGGAAGAGGGCCGCCCCGCTCGGCGGCGTCGGCTACAACGCCAGCAAATTCGCCATGGCCGCGCTTGGTACGAGCGCCAACGAGGACGAGCGTGAGAACGGCATCCGGGTGACGACCATCTTCCCCGGCGAGGTGGACACGCCGATCCTCCAGGACCGTCCCGTGCCGCCGTCGGCGGAGCGCCGGGCAACCATGCTCAAGGCGTCCGACATCGCCGACATCACGCTGGCCGTGGCCAAGCTGCCGCCGCGGGCGCACGTGCCGGAGTTGGTCATCAAACCGATGGAGCAGTCGTTCATCTAGCCGCCAAACTCGCCGGTGTTGCCAAACCGTTTTCGGGCGGCCTCGCCAAACTCTGACACGGCCAGGTTCAGTTTCCCGAGGAGCTCTTCCCGTGACACCCCGGCGGAACCGCGGGCGGCCTTGATGACGGTGTTACATTCGTTTTGATCCATGAAGACGGCTGCCTCCAGTAGCCCCGTCTCCTCGCCAGGTGGGACCGCGAGGAACCCGTGCTTGTCGGCGTGGATTAACTGGCCAGGCTTCACCCGCCGCCCGAACACCTCCACCTCGCCGCCCCAGTCGACGGGAACGACGTGCGCATGGCCGACGCACAGCCGGCGGGCCAGCGCCTTGAACCCGGCATTAGTCATCTCGTCAACGTCCCGGATTGCACCATCGGTGAGGGTGCCGACGCACCCGAGGGCGCGGTGGATGTTCGCGTTGACCTCGCCCCAAAAAGAGCCGGTTGTGGCCGGCTTGTCCAGATCCTGAACCACGACGATCTTCGGCCCGGGCATGCCAGCGATGTAGTCGCGGTACGCCTCCGTCCGGCGCGAACCGTCCTCCTTGTGTCTGGGCTGGCTTGGCTCGATCCGCACCGTCACCGCCCAGCCGACCATCGGTCCCATTTGCGGCATGAAATCCGTCGTCGCCTCGGGGTTGATGCCGACCTGGGCTGGGTCGTGCCGGGTGAGCTGTTCCCAGCCGTTGTAAATGGTCGGCGTGTTCCAGCGCTTGAGCTGCAGCAGTTCCTCGTGAGGCAACGGCGGGGTGATTTGCTTTTTGTCCATTGTTAAAAAACGTTCCATGGCCGCGTGCGGCATACGCAAAGTAACGCCTGCCATCCATTCGACCAATGAAAACCTCCGACCACAGCCTGTCCTGTCCGGCGCACAATTTGAGCGGATACGAGGGGTTTTCTAAAATTCGTCGCTGACAGTCAATGCCCTCAAGGCCGCGCTTGGCCAATCGCACCCTCCAGAAAGAGACGCTATCACTGACTTGGCCAAGCGCAAATACGGCAACCCGGATTGGGCACTTTGCCAACCCTCAAAAGCGCCACCCCGGTTGATTGTCTTGAAATCACGCAGGTCGTTCCCTTAAATCGCGTGGTGCCGAGGGTCATCGCTATCGCCAACCAAAAGGGAGGGGTTGGGAAAACAACCACAGCCGTCAACCTGTCAGCCTGCCTTGGCTCGCTCGGAAAACGCGTTCTGCTGATCGACATGGACGCGCAGGCCAACTGCACCAGCGGGCTTGGCTTCGAGAAGACCCCCAACGAAAGCCTGTACCCGGTTCTCCTTGGCGAAGCTTCACTTGAGGACAAAATCAAGGAAACCGAATTTGACGGCGTGTCGCTGATCCCAAGCGAGTTTGACCTCTGCGCCGCAGAGGTGGAACTGGCGCGCCTGTCGTTCGACGGCGGGGACGGCAAGCCGGATCATCATCTCAATTGGCTGAAGGAGGCGCTGCAGCCAGTCGTGAAAGGGCGGCGGTTTGAGGTGGTGCTGATCGACTGCCCGCCGTCCCTGGGTAAGCTGACGCTTAGCGTGCTGATCGCCGCGACGAACCTGCTGATCCCACTGCAATGCGAGTATTACCCGCTCGAGGGCATCAGCTCGATCACCGACCTGATGGAGCAGTTGAAAAGCTCCGGGGTTAACCGGAAGCTCGAACTGCTCGGCGTGTTGATGACCATGTACGACAGCCGGACGAATCTCTCGCGGATGGTTGTTGCCGAGGTGCGCGAGCATTTCGGTGCCAAGGTGTTCCGAACGGTGATCCCCCGCGCCACGCGCGTTGCCGAGTCACCCAGTCACGGCAAGCCAATCCTTTACTACGACCCCTACAGCGCCGGCTCGGCGGCGTACGAGGTCGCCGCAGGTGAAATACTCAAGCGCCTGGCCTGAAAAACCTTGCAGCAGATGGCCAAAAAAACCTAGATTGCGCACCGCTTTAGCATTGGTGACCACTTGGCCAAGCGATGACTTTTACCATGAAAAAACTGACAGTAACAACTCCGTGGGCCGTCGCCGCGCTGCTGGCGTTCTCGGCCGGCTGCTCCCAGAACCGGGAAAATGAACTAAACGCTGAATTGGCATCCACCCAGGCGGCCCTCAGCAAAGCACAGGCAGAACTGGCCGACGCCAGGAAAGCCCGGAAGAAAGCGGAAGGGCAATTGAACCAAACCAAGGCACAGGCTGGAACTGCCACCCAGCCCAAGGCGGAATCCGATAGCGGCAAGACTTCCGCGAAACCAAGCTCAAAGAAGGAACGATTCAGCTATGCGGTTGGCCTGCAGATTGGGGGCGACTTTGGCAACAAAGAGATCGAAATCGATTTCGACCGGTTCGCCGAAGGCATCCAGGCCGCCTACCTTTCCCGGGAGCGGCTGATGGACGAAAAGGAGTCCAAGCAAATACTCGACGAAGTCTGGAAGGATTACCAGGAGCGCGAGCGGGCCAAGCGCAACACCGCCGCCGAGGTCACGAAGAAGGAGGGAATCGACTCCCTCGTCGCCACCCTCAAAAAACCGGGCGTGAAGGCAACCTCCAGCGGGCTGCAATACCGTGTCATCGAGGCCGGACAGGGCGAATCCCCGGCGACGAGCGACAAGGTCGAGGTGCATTACCGGGGCTGGACCCTCGACGGCAACGAATTCGACAGTTCCCATTCCCGCAACAAACCCAGCACCTTCGGGCTGACGCAGGTGATTCGAGGCTGGACGGAAGCCCTCGGCATGATGAAGCCCGGGGCCAAGTGGGAGATCGTCGTCCCCCAGGAACTGGCGTACGGTGCGGGTGGCAAGCGGCCGAAAATCCCCCCCTACTCGACACTGCGGTTCGAGATTGAGCTGCTTTCCGTGGTCAAGGGCACCCCGCCCGCCGCCAAGAAGCCGGTTACGAGCAACATCGTCCGCATCCCCTCCCAAGTGGAGCTGAAGCAGGGAGCAAAGCCGGAGATCCTGTCAAAGGAACGCGAAGCCGAGCTGAAAAAGAAGAACCAGTAGCCAGTCTGCCTAGTTTAGGGTCTTCAAGCTGACATTGCGGAAGGAGACCGCATCGCCGTGGCCGGCGAAACCGAAGAATCCCGACTTGCGGAGGCGCCCCTTGAACTTGGCCAGGTCGTACATTGGATTCTCCACCTTGGCCAAGTCGGTGTTGAGGATCAGAGTGCCGTTCAACTCAACACGGATCGTAGTTCCATTGACCGTCACTTCCTGAACGTTCCACTCACCCACCGGCCGCTGAAAACCGCGGGCTGCCGGTGCCATGGCGTACGCCGAGCCGTGATATTGTGTCGGATGCAGCTTGGCGTATTTCTTGGCAGTATCGTCCAGCACCTGCAGTTCGCACATGCCGACGTAGGCTGTGTCCCCGCTTCCGGGATAACGGATGGCGAGCCCGTTGTTTCCTCCCGGCGGCAGCTTAAACTCAAAACGCGTCGAGAAGTCAGCCAGTTCCTCATTAAAATAAATGGTCCCGCCCTTCCCTTTCCGGCACTGGATTGCCCCGTTGGTGACGACGTAATTGTCGATCGGCCCGCCCCAGCCGTCCAAGTCCTTGCCGTTAAAGACCGACTTGTAACCGTCGCTCCCCTTGGCCGACAGAATCTGGTTGGCTTTGCTCCCGTTGATCTCCCGGATAAAAATGTTTCTCCAGCGAATCTCGCCGCCGGGCGTCTGCAGCTGGATCGGACCGGTGCGCGGCAATGTCCCCTTCCGGTTGAAATAATTCTCCAGTCGGGCGTGATCCACAACCAACTTCCCGTTGAGCCAGATTGAGACCCGCTCGCCGACCATGAGGATGCGAAAACTGTTCCACTCGCCGAACGGCTTGTCGGCCAGCACGATTGGATCCTTGCCAGCGGCACCGGGGCTGTTGTTCCAGAGCCCCCCGGAACCCTTGTTAGCGCCCAGCTTGAACTTGGCCTCCTCGGTGCTGTCCCAGATTTGGACCTGCGGGATGCCGCGCAGGTAAATCCCACTGTCCGCCCTCGCCACGGTCTTGT
>CAYWMH010000092.1:0-9000 GCA_964459315.1 uncultured Verrucomicrobiota bacterium | reverse complement strand
CGCAACAGATCGTCGGCGTCCGCTTGGCCAAGCGTGTCCCAATATGAGAGGAAGTGTAGGTTGACGCCATCGAACCGTCGCAGGAATTGATCCCACGTGCCGCGCACCGGCTCGACGTTCCCGCCGTGACCGTTGACCACGACGATGTTGCGAAATCCGGCGCGCGCCGTGCTGTCGATCAGGTCGCTCAACGCGGCGAGGAAGGTGCCGGGGCTGAGCGTCAGCGTGCCGGGATGCTTCATGTGATGCTCGCTGATGCCGCACATCAACCCCTCGGCAACGAGAACGCGCGGGGCCAACTGCTCCGCCACGGCCCGGGTGACGAGCCCGACGCTGCGCCAATCGTGCTCCATCGCCATGTGCTCGAGGTGTTGCTCGATTGCCGCAACCGGGATGAGGCAGCCGGCCAGTTCACCGGAGGCCATTCGTTCGCGAAACTCACGGCGGGTGAGTTTGCCGAGGAGGATTTCCGACTCGGGAGCGCTCATGAGCTCGCCTCGCTTTTTAGTTCACTGGCGATTAGGTAGCAACTGACCGCCGCCCAACACCATGCCACCACCAACATCCCGAAACCGATCGTTCCCGGGATGATCAGCGATTTGTTCTGCTGAAGGAACACTCTCGGGTCGATCGGGTCATTGGAGTCCATGCCGTGAAACGCGAAGTTGAACAGGACGATAAACAGGAAAATCGTGAGCAATCCGCCGATGAGCGCCATCGTGGCCTGAATGCCGCCGGAGATTCTACGGCCCGCAAGTAGCGTCCCCAACCCCGGCCAGGCCAGGAGATTGACCCCGGTGACACCCCATAAGTTGACTGTCTTTTTATCGCTCATGTGTGCGCGAACGTTAGGCGAAGCCGTCCCGCCGGGCGAGTGATTTCGGACGGCTACGGCTTGCAATTGGTCTGCTATCCGGTACGGTTTCCCGCCTCGAGTTCCAATTTCTCAGGACATGAAAAACGTATCAAAACTACTGGTTGCCCTGTTGGCCGTAACGGCGGTGAGCGCCTCTGCAGCGCCGAAACAGTGGCTGGATTACAAGGGCAGAAAAGGCCCCGGCAAGGACAAAAACATCGTCCTCATCTCAGGCGATGAAGAGTATCGCTCCGAGGAAGCCATGCCGCTGCTGGCCGGCATCCTCTCGCGATTCCACGGCTTTAACTGCCGCGTGGTGTTCGCGATCGACCCCAAGAGCGGGCTGGTCGACCCGAACAACCGCAACAACATTCCCGGACTCGAGGCATTAAAGGACGCTGACCTGATGGTCATCGGCACCCGCTTCCGGGACCTACCGGACGATCAAATGGCCCACATCGACGCCTACCTAAAGACCGGCAAACCGTTGATAGGCATGCGCACCGCCACCCACGCCTTCAACATCGGCGGCAACAAGACCTACGCCCATTACAGCAACGGCTACAACGGCCCAAAGAAGGAATGGCAGGGTGGCTTCGGCAAACTCATCCTTGGTGATTTTTGGAAAAACCACCACGGCGGTCACAAAACTGAGAGCACCGTTGGCATCATTGCCCCGGGCGCGGGAAAACACCCGACCACCCGCGGCATCAAGAACGGCGACATCTGGGGCCCGAGCGACGTCTACGGCGTACGCCTGCCGCTGCCGGAAGGTTCACAGCACATCATTCTCGGACAGGTGACCAAGCGCAAGGGCCCGCGCACGAACGACATCCACTTCGGCCTGAAGCCGACCGATGACGAAGCCGTCGAGGGCAAAAAGAACGACCCCATGATGCCGGTCACGTGGATCAAGAGCTATCAGGTGCCCGGCGGCAAGAAGGGGCGCGTCTACACGACGACGATGGGTTCCTCCACCGACCTCGTTGTCGAGGGTTCCCGCCGCATGATGGTCAACGGCGTCTACTGGTTGCTCGACCTCGAGATTCCCAAGGGCGGCACGAAGGTGGATCTCCCCGGCAAGTTTGACCCTAAAGAGTACAGCTTCCGATCCAAGGACTACTGGCCAAAGCAAAACAAACGCCCGGGCGACTTCCGCCTCAAACGCCAAAAAAAGAAATAGTCCCCCGCTGACTTGATTTCATTTTCCCGACGAAAAGGCAGGCTGCCACAAAACGTGGCGCCTGCCTTTTTTGACACTGGAGAGACGAGCCTCCGAGTCCGGGAAAGGAGTGGGAGCATTCCTGTCCCCGAACAAGCAACCGAGCCAACCCGCTTGGCCAAGCGCTTGAGAGGCGTTCCGCTTGGCCTGATGTTGGCCGCGCTTGGCTTGTTGGCGCTCGCTGGCTGCAAGCCGCCGAAGGTTTCACCGATCATATTTCGGGTGATGACCTACAACATTCATCATGCGGAGGGGCTCGATGGCAAGGTTGATCTAGATCGCGTCGCCAAGGTCATCACGGACGCCAACGCCGACGCAGTCGCCCTGCAGGAACTTGATCAAAACACCCGGCGTACCGGCGGCATCGACATGGTGGCCGAGTTGGCCAAGCGCACCAACATGCACGTAGTCTTCGGGGCCAACCTGGACTATCAGGGCGGCAAATACGGCACCGCCATCCTCAGCAAACACCCGATCGAGTCGTCCGAGAACCACGTGCTCAAACAGGCACGCGACGGTGAACCGCGCGGTGTCCTGCAGGCCGTGCTCGACGTCGGCCAGGGGCGGGTGCTTTTCGCCGGCACACACCTCGACCACACGGAGGACCAGGGCGAGCGACTGTTCAGCCAAATCCAGTTCGATGAACTGTTTGCGAAATTCGAGGGACTGCCAATTATCTTTTGCGGAGACTTCAACGACACACCCGACAGCGAATTGCACAAGCGGATGAGCAAAAAATGGTTCGACTCATGGGAACTCGTTGGACAGGGACCCGGCCTGACGATGACCAGCGATAACCCGACGAGGCGGATCGATTATATCTGGGTTTCCGACAAGAAAAACTTCAAGCTCCGCTGGGCGCGCGTGCCGCGGACGGACGCCTCCGACCATCTGCCGGTCGTTGCCGAGATGGAATTCAAGCCGGAGGCGCACCCGATGGACGACGCCCAACTCGCCCTCATCATCATCGTGATGACCCTCCTGAGCGCGATCCCGATCGGGCTCGGTGCCACGATTTTCATCTCCTCACGCCGCAATAAAACGCAGGCGTAACCGGCTCAATACTCCACATACTTCGCGTAACCGGCACTTACGAGCACGTCGTTCGCGTTCACGTTGCGGCGGCCCTGTTTCATGGTGATCTCGCCGAGGTAGCAGCCGTATTTGCCGCGTTTGTCCCGAATCGTTTTCAACAGAATCTCCAGGCCGAGGATCAGTTCGTGCAGGTAATCGCGGCTCGCGAACCCGGCCTTGCGTTTCGCCGCACAAATCTCCGGGGCGTTGATACGCGCCAGCCGGATTTTCTCGGCGCGCACCACCAGCTTGAATCCAAGGTCGAAATCCGCGGTGCAGGTGTCGCCGTCGTCCACCGCCGTGATCGTGGCCCGGTAATGGTACAGTTTCGCCGGGGAAACTTGGCGATACGACAACCGTACTTGGCCAAGCCGCCTTTTTCCACTACCGTCTTGGCCATGAAGCCTCAGCCTCTTTCACGGCGTCGCGCATTGCGCCAATCCGCTGCGCTTTGCCTTGGCGCGGTATTGGCCCCACACATACGCGTTCAGGCGGCCAAGCCCTTGGCCAAGGTGCACAGCATCCGGGTGGTCAGCCTGAGGCCCAACCATTACCACGGCTGGCCGACACTGGCCCGCCGGCGCAACGGCCAGTTGCTGCTTATCTGCACCGGCGGGCGCGAGGGACACGTCTGCCCGTTTGGCCAGGTCGAGCTGATGCGCTCGGATGACAACGGCAAAACGTGGACGTACCCCCGGGTGCTGCTCGACCTCGCGATCGACGACCGCGACGCCGGCATCCTTGAGACTACCAAGGGCACTCTGCTCGCCACCACGTTTTCATCGCTGGCCTACGAGCATTATTTTGACAGCGGCGCCATCAACAACTGGGACGCCTCTAGGCAGGCGCGCTGGCGGGGCGCGCACCACCGCATTAGCGCTGCCGAGCGCAAGGCTCAACTTGGCACATGGATGCTGCGCTCGACCGACGGCGGCGTGACATGGACCACGCCATACGACTCGATCGTCAACAGCCCGCACGGGCCGATCCAGCTTGCCGACGGCCGCCAGCTCTACGCCGGGAAGGACCTGTGGAAAACCGGCAAGTGGATAGGGGTTTGCGAATCGAGGGACGACGGCAAGTCTTGGCAGAAGCTGGCGCAAATTCCAACACGGCCTGGTGATGACCCCGCCGAGTATCACGAACTGCATGCAATCGAGGCGGCCAACGGCACGATCATCGCGCAGATCCGAAACCACAATGCCAGCAACAGCCGCGAAACCCTGCAGTCCGAGTCCGCCGACGGTGGCAAGACCTGGAGCATGCCGCGCTCGATCGGCGTCTGGGGTCTGCCGTCGCACCTGCTGCGGCTGAAAGACGACCGGCTGCTGATGAGCTACGGCTACCGGCGCCGGCCGTTCGGCAATCAGGCCCGGATCAGCAAAGACCATGGCAAAACTTGGAGTGAGCCGATCACCATTTCCGGTGACGGCGCAAACGGTGACCTTGGCTATCCCTCCAGCGTGGAACTGACAGATGGCACACTGCTCACCGCCTGGTACGAACAATTGAGCGGCAACTCCCGCGCCGTCCTCCGGTTGGCCAAGTGGTCACTGCTTTAACGACGCGGCCTTCTTACCCCTCTGTTCCCAGCCCGCTGACGCAGCCCCGGTGTATAGCCCTCCCGTTCGCCAGCCCATTGTGCGGCGACCGATTCGTGGCGTTTCGCGACAAATTCACGCAAAAGCGGCTTGCGCACCACGCGATTTTTGCCTCGCCTTTCCGTTAGCACATTCTCCTTAGGGATTTCGAAATTATTCAAAAACTCACGAAAATCTGTGTATTCATCCTCCCGAACTATTGGTTCGACTGCCTTGCGAAATTGCGCCATGTCACGCGCGATCGCCTCTTTGGCGAAATGTGTGCCCATCAACTTTTTCAACTCGTCCTTATACAACTCACGGAACGGTTTAAGCTTCATCAAGCGTTCGAGCAACCGCTGCCCCTTTGCAAATGGCTGGTTCACGCTGAGGTCAAACTGCCGCTCCGGGCTGCCCGCCGAACGATGACTGGCAAAGGTGCTGTTTAAATCCCACGGTAGGAATACAAACCTGCCACTAGCTTTTGGTAAATAGAGATAATAATTGTGGCCACGCAAAAGGAAGCTGTCCAAGTGAGACAATACGGCGTGCACAGCGGTGAACCTGGCCAAACGCTCTAATTCCACAAAGTCGCCGATCTGTTCCGCGAACGCCATATCGTCCGCTTGGTTCACCAGCCATGTGAAGGCAATAAGACGCTTGGCCAAGCGCGGCTTCGTGCTGGACTTGGGTACATACACCCTCTCGTATTCCGCAAACGCCTCGCCGAGGTACGGCATCGAAAGGCTTCGCTCCGGCTTGAGTAGCAGACCCTTATCCGTGCCGAACCGTTCCTCAAGAAATGACCCGTTGACCTGCTCCACCACAACGTAAAGGCCTAGTAGTTTCTTGTCGTAGCGCCCCGGAACCGTCAGCGTCACCCGCGCAAATGTGGTCTTTGACCCCGGCAACTCCAACTTTCGCCAAAGCCGGTATGCCAACGCCTCTCTAATCTGTGATGGATCAAGGACGTTGTTATTCAGGTTCAACTTGGTCAGCCCGAGGAATTTCTGCCCCTTCACAAACCGATTAAAATCAATCTTGAACGATTTTTTTGGGATATCACGTGCCGTCGAGAAACTGGAATTACCCTTATACCGGAGCCCGACATCCTCAAAAAACCCGCCCGCAATCGCGACATTAGCACGCACGTACTCAAAATCCGCTCCAAATCCCCTCCCGGCTTTCGGCTCAAGCGAGGTGTAATTTTCAGGCGTCACAGTCAACGCCACGCTCCATATCTTCGTGTCTTGAAAAAAGGCATCCGCTGTCTTCAGCATTTCCACCTCAGTCGCAATCCAACTTGGAACACAACCCCAAAAACAAACAAGTCCCCCAAAAAGTTTAAATCGAATGTTCATCATCACACGGAACCGCAGCATATTCGCATCAGCGATTGATTCAACTTTTTTTATGCTCTATAAACGCTCAAAGATTATCTGAATTGAAATGTTCAAAACTCCAAACCGGGACATAGAAATAACAAATTTCAAACAAAGACTGTCGAAAACTGAAAGAGTAAACTAAAAATAATTACCCAAGAAAATTCGTGTCTCATTACGAAAACCGAGAAGCGGCCTTGCAACATCCAATCCCACCCAACATCCTACGCCGGTCTTGTTGAATCGAATCGCCATCCTGCTGCTTCTCGTGCTTCCGCTTGGTCAGGCAGCGAAACGAACCGGTGCCGTAGTGACGGTGCATCCGCTTGCGACAAAAGCAGCGGAGCAGGCATTTGAACGGGGTGGCAATGCGGTGGATGCCGCAGTCGCGGCAGCGCTGACACTTGGAGTGGTGGACGGCTTCAACTCCGGCATCGGCGGCGGCTGCTTCATGCTGATCCGCAAGCCGGACGGTACTTTCGTGGCGATCGACGGACGGGAAACGGCCCCGCTCAAGGCCAGCCGTGACATGTTTCTGCGCAACGACAAGGCCGACCCGAAGTTGAGCCGTACTGGTGCGCTGGCCATTGGCGTGCCAGGCGCGTTGGCGGCTTACGATTTCGCGATTCGCGAACACGGCAACATCGATCTCGCGGAACACCTTGCCCAAGCAGCGGCAATCGCGGAAGAAGGCTTCGCGCTTGACAAGGCGTACCTGCGTCGGCTTGGCCAAGCGGTGGAGAAGCTGCGCCAGTTCCCGGACAGCGCCCGAATCTTTCTCGACCCCGACGGCAACGCCTGGCCAAGCGGGCACCAACTAAAGCAACCGGATCTCGCGCGGTCGTACCGTAAGATCGCGCGGCACACGGCCGACTGGTTTTACCGTGGCCCGTTCGGCCTGAAGACCGAGAAGTGGATGCGCTCTAACGGCGGCTTGATCACCCGGACCGACCTCGCCGCATACAAGGCTAGGCGACGCGAGCCGGTGCGGTCGACCTATCGCGGTTTCGAAATCGTCGGCTTTCCGCCGCCCAGCTCGGGAGGAGTTCATGTGGCGCAGATTCTGAACATACTCGAGACCTTCGACCTGCGATCGATGCCGCCCAACTCTCCCCGCTTCGTCCACCACGTGACTGAGGCGATGCAGCTCGCGTTCGCCGACCGCGCGCATTGGCTGGGCGACGCCGACTTCGCCCCGGTGCCAAGGGGGGTCATTTCCAAGAAGTACGCACGCGAACTCGCGAGACGAATCCGCCCCGGCAAGGTGGCGAAAATCGAGGGTCACTCGATACCACCGGATGCCGACACCGATCTGTTCAACAGCCACACGACCCACTTCTCCGCAGCCGACTCTAACGGCTGGTGGGTGGCCTGCACGGCGACAGTCAACACCACGTTCGGTTCCGGCGTGGTACTCCCCGGAACCGGCATCGTGATGAACAACGAGATGGACGACTTCTCCGCGCAACCCGGCACACCGAACGCATTCGGCCTCATCGGCACGGAGGCCAATGCGGTCGCCCCCGGCAAACGCCCCCTCTCCAGCATGAGCCCGACGATCGTGCTGCGCGACGGCAAACCGGTCTTCACCGTCGGCGCGGCCGGCGGGCCAACAATAATCTCGCAGGCGGTGCTGACGATCATCCACTTCATCGACCACGACATGACGCCCGCCCAGGCGCTTGGCCAAGCGCGGTTTCATCACCAATGGAAGCCAAACCGATTGCTGGTCGAGAAGGCGCTTGGCCAGGCGACCATCGACGCGCTCCGCGCGATGGGCCAAACGGTGAAGGTGACCGACTCGATCGGCGCCGCCCATGCGATAGGCCTTGGACAGGCGGGCAAGCCGTTCACCGGCGCAGCCGATCCCCGAGGGCGAGGCGTATTTGGAGTGCGAGCGTTTTCACCCTCATCCGCCCTCCGGCCACCTTCTCCCTAATGGAGAAGGCATGACGGGCACACTCGGGGCGGGTGTGCTCCCATTAAAACAAAAAAACCGGCCCTGCAGTAGGCCGGTTTCAAAGTGGTGGTAGGAACAGGATTCGAACCTGTGAAGGCTAAGCCAGCGGATTTACAGTCCGCCCCGTTTGACCGCTTCGGTATCCTACCCCGAAAAGGGCGGCGGATTACGCCAAATTGTGGCGCGCTTGTCAAACCCCGTTTGGGTTTCTATCGTGCGCGGCCATGTTTGATGCGCTCAGCGGTAAACTCCAGAAAACCTTCCGAAACCTCCGGGGCCTTGGCAAGATTAGCGAATCCAACGTCGCCGAGGCGCTGCGGGAAGTGCGCATGGCCCTGCTCGACGCGGATGTCAATTTCAAGGTCGCCAAGCAGTTCATAGCCCGCGTGAAGGAGCAGTCGCTCGGCGAGGAGGTTGTCGCCAGCATCCAGCCGGGGCAGCAGATCGTTAAAATCATCCACGACGAGATGGTCGCCCTGCTCGGCGCCGAGCGCAGCCAACTCGACCTGCCGCGCGGGTTCGCCCAACCGCTCTGCCTGATGCTGTGCGGCCTGCACGGCTCCGGCAAGACCACCTCCAGCGGCAAGCTTGCCCGACTGCTCGCCGCCGAGGAACGCAAGCCGCTTCTCGTCGGCGCGGATGTCTACCGCCCCGCCGCGATGGACCAACTCGAGACCCTGGCCAAACAGATCGACCTGCCGTGCTTCCTGATGCGCGATGAAAAGGACGTACTCAAGATCGCCGACGGCGCGATGGCCCAGGCCAAGGCGGATGGCATCGACGTCGTTATTTTCGACACCGCCGGCCGGCTGCAAATCGACGAGCCGCTGGTTCAGGAACTGGTTCGGCTCCGCGACCGGGTACAACCGCGCGAGATCCTGCTCGTGCTCGACGCCGCCACCGGCCAGGAGGCGGTCAGCGTCGCC
>CAYWMH010000091.1:0-9052 GCA_964459315.1 uncultured Verrucomicrobiota bacterium | reverse complement strand
GACTTGGGAACAGGATATGTTTGGGGGATTCAGGAGCTATCTAGACGGCGAACTTATGGCCGAGCGTGATTCTGGTCCGAACCCGCTGCCGATGATCAACGGTCAGGCTTATCTGGGTGCGTATCAGGGTGTGTCCGAATTCACCAATGGGCAGTTGGACGAAGTGCGTATCTGGGAGGTGGTTCGCACTCAGGAGGAGTTGCAGGAGTGGATGAACAAGCCGCTCTCAGGCGAAGTGGACCGATGCCAACTGGAGTACTGGAGCCGGGCCTGCCTTCACCCTCGAGGGGCCATAGGGGCAGGCGGTTCCGGGCACTTTCGAGATTGAGGGTGCGGAGATTGAATCGCTTAAGTACCTCACTGATGGTCGCTCCGTGCAGATCGTCGCCTACGGCATTGAGTCAAACGAAGCCAATGTGATCATCAACGGTGTCCGCGACGCAGGCAATAACGAGATTGCCGCTGACACGAAAATCACCGTTGTAGTGGAACAAGAGGGCGGCCCGGTCGAACCGCCGGTCGTCACGCTCAAGGATGGCGACGGCACTCTGAGCATCGACACCACGAGCGGCACGCTGCAATCCGCGCCAAGCGTGAACGGCCCGTGGGAAGACGTAACTGCCCCGCTGCTGTTGAACCTCAACGAACTCGACGCAGCCGGTTTCTTCCGCGCTGTAGTGGAATAAAGGGGGACGAACGGACAGTTAACGCCGCTTGGCCAAGGCGTCCCCGCTTTGCGCGTGGATCTCTTTGTGCAGTGACTCGCCGTGCGAATCCATCGTGACCACGGCGGGGAAATCGCGCACCTCAAATTCCCAGATCGCCTCCGGCGAGCCGAACTCCTCAAGCATGTGCACATTGCGCACCTTGGTGATGCACTCGGCCAACACCTGCGCCGCACCGCCGATGGCATGGAGATAAACCGCGCCGTGCTCCTGGCAGGCGGCGAGTGTCTTGTCCGCCATGCCGCCCTTGCCGATCACGCCGCGGATGCCGAACTGCTTCATGATGTCACCCTGATACGGCTCCTCGCGGATGGAGGTGGTTGGGCCGGCGGCGGTCACGTTCCATTCGCCGTTGTCGTCCTTCAACACCACCGGGCCGCAGTGGTACAGGATGCCGCCGTCGAGATTCACGTCGTCCGGTAACGCGCCACCGTCATGCAGATATTTGTGCACCGCATCCCGCCCGGTAAACACCACGCCGGAAATTAAAACCTGATCGCCGACCTTCAATTCGCGGATGGCCTCCTCTGAAATTGGACTGGAAAGATTTCGTGTCATTTTCCGTTTCTCTTAATACAGCCAGCCGGTGATTCCTCCGTCGCTGGCCAAGGTCGCGCCGTGGCGGCGGAAGGCCCAGCACATATAACTGACACTCACGAAATACGACGCCGGCACGCGATTGGCCGCGCCGATCTTCACGCCGAGCAGCGTCGTTTTGCCGCCGAACCCCATCGGGCCGATGCCCAGTTCGTTGGCAGTCGAGAGGATGTCGTGCTCCAGTTCGTCGAGCTTCGGATCGGGGTTGCGATCATCCAGTTTCCGGAGAAATTCGCGCTTGGAGAACTCGTAGCCGGAGGCGCGGTCGCCGCCGATGCACACCCCGAGAACGCCCGGGCCGCAGCCCCTGCCCTGAGCTTGGTGCACTGCCTCGAGGATCACCTTGCGGCAGCCGTCGAGGTCGCGGTTGGCCTCAAGCGGGGTGTTCGGCAGGGAGAATTGCGCACCGACATTCTCGCAACCGCCGCCCTTGAGCACGAGCCTCACGGCAATGTCGTCTGAAGCGTGCTGGTGAAAATGCAGGTTCGGCGAGCCGGGGCCGAGGTTGGTGCCGTCATTTTTGCCGGTGATCGAATCGACCGAGTCTTGCCGGAGATAGCCAAGCCGGGTGGCCTCTTTCACCGCTTCGCGCGCCTCCTGCTCAAACTCGACCTGGTCGAGTCCCACCGGGCAATCGATGTAAAACAGGATGCTGCCGGTGTCCTGGCAGATTGGCTGCGACTTGCGCTTGGCCAGGTCGATGTTGCGCTCGATAATCTCCAGCGCTGACTTGGCGATCGTGCCCTCCTTCTCCTGTTCCAGCCCGCGCAGGATTGCCGACTGCACATCGTCAGGAATCTCCGCCGAGGTGCGCCGGATCAGTTCAACCAATGACTCCGTCAATCTGCTCATGCTCCGGGCAGCGTAGGACCAGGGGCGCGCAGTGTCAACGCGAGCCACCGCGGCGGTAGCCACGGCGCTCCCGCTTGTTGTGCGCGGCCACGTCTAACTGCATGTCGCCCACGGTGTCACCGAGCATCTCCACGAAGTTTTCACAACTGCACGCCGAGCCGCCGAGGCTGATCACGGTTTCCCGTTCCGCGTAGTCGTTGGTGACCGCCAGCACCTCGCCGTACGGCTTCATCAGGTGCGCCACCCGCTCGATGATCTGGTCGGCCGTCTGGCCCTTCCTGGAGAAGAGCACCTCGATGCCGCCCTTTGCCGTCTCGTTCTTTGGCGTGTCGGGCGGCGCGCCGCCACCGTCAAAGATCACCGTTACCGGTGTACCGGACGAATCCTGATACTGCGTCAACACCGCCACCAAAGCATCCCGCGCCTGGAACGAATGCCGCTCCCGGGCGGGTGCCAGATCCGGCCAGTGATGCAGCAGACTGTATCCATCCACCAGGACACGAACGATCCCCATGGGCGGTACGCTACGGCCTTGGCCGCGCTTGGCCAAGCGCTTGGTTTGGTGATAGCTTGGCCCGGCGACGATGCCGATTTACGAATACGAACTGTGCGACGACAAGGGTGACTGCAAGCCGTGCGGCGGCCCAGGCTTCACGCTGCGCCGCCCCGTCTCGGCCAAGCCGCTCGAGAAATGCCCCGCCTGTCGTCGGCCGGTGCGCAAGCTCATCTCCGGCTTCAGCACCCCCACCCACCTCAAGCCGCTCTCGATCACGGACGCCAAAAAGGCCGGCTTCACCGTTTACAAAAAACTCAACAAAGGCGAATACGAGCGCCAGTGATGGCAATACTTTTTTTGATTTAATGAACATATCGCCCCGATCCAACGTCCAAACCCCCGATGTCCGCATTCGTGGGCGTCCGCAGCGAATTCGTTCGTTGTGACCTAGGATGGCCGTTTTACGGCCAAAGGAGGTTGGTTTGGTTGTTTGGGTTGACGGGCGTCCCGAAAGGGGCGCCCGCATTTTTTTGCCCGCAAAGGCTTACACCCCGGTGGAGGCGCGGGTTAGGCGATCCCGGAGGGCGTCCCATTCGGGACCGTCCGGGAGTGACTGCACCTGAATGAGTTCCGCACCGGCCCGGTCGCAGCGGTGCAGGGTGTCGTACAGTTCCTTCGCGAAGCCGTCCGGGTCGTCCGGCAACTGGTACCACTGCCCGCCTTGGCAGGCGGACGGTGCTGGCTCGCGTGCGATGATGTGGGTGGTTTCATCCGCTTGGCCAAGCGCGGCCGTTGGATCGCTGCCGAGGATCAGTTTTGCCCGTGGCGAGTAGTGGCGTGAAAGTTGGCCGGGGCTCTTCGCTGGGCCGGTGTCGGTGGCTGGGCCAGCAGTTTCCACTTGGCCAAGGACGGATTGCAGTTGACCAAGCGAGATGGAACCGGGGCGCAATATAGTCGGCTTAATGCCGCTGAGGTCGAGCACGGTGGACTCGATGCCGAGGGCACACGGGCCGCCGTCTAGCACGAGCGGGATTCGGCCGCCGAGTTGATCGACGACGTGCTCCGCCCGCGTCGGCGACACGCGACACGAGCGGTTCGCGCTGGGAGCCGCGAGTGGGAAGCCGCACTCGGCCAGCACACCGCGCATCACCGGGTGCGTAGGTGCGCGAACGGCCACGGTCGCACCGGCAGCGGTGACGATGTCCGGAATCAAGCCGGCCTTGGGCAACACGAGCGACAGCGGCCCGGGCCAGAACGCCTTGGTCAACTTGCCGGCCGCGCTTGGCCAGGCGGCGACACAGCGCTGGGCCATCTCGATGGAATCGACATGAACGATGAGCGGATTGCCTGCGGGGCGACCCTTGGCCTCGAAGATTCGGGAGACGGCCCCGGCCGAGCGGGCGTCGGCGGCTAGGCCGTAGACGGTCTCGGTTGGCAACGCAACGAGTTGCCCTTGGCCGAGCAACTCCGCCGCCCGACCAAGTGCGCCGGGCGCATCTGCCGCCTGTATCTCCGTGCTGAAAGGTTGTTCGCTTGGTTCAGTCACGGCTGCGGCGCGGTCGATCGCCCGACCGCGTCCTTTACCCGACGAGCAGCGGCGCTATCACGAGCGCGATGACGCTCATCAACTTGAGCAGGATGTTGAGCGACGGGCCGGAGGTGTCCTTGAGCGGGTCGCCCACAGTGTCGCCGACCACGGCGGCCTTGTGCGGCTCGGATCCTTTTCCGTAGCTCTGGCCGTCGATCGTCAGGCCGTCCCCCTCCTCGAACATTTTCTTCGCATTGTCCCACGCGCCGCCGGCGTTGGCTTGGAATAGCGCCAGCAGTACGCCGCTCACGGTGACGCCGGCGAGCAGCCCGCCCAGCGCCTCGGCCGCGGCCTTTCCATCATCCAGAAAAATCTTGAAGCCAAATCCGATCACGATCGGTGTGAGCACAGCAACCAATCCCGGTTTGATCATGCTGATGATGGCAGCCTCGGTGGAAATTTTTACGCAACTCCCATACTCCGGCTTGCCATCCGCTGCCCGGTAGATTTTCTGGTCGTCGTCGGACCATTGATCGACCGGCTTGCCGTCGTTTCGGCGCATCGCGTCGAGGGCGCTGCTGAGTTCCGGGATGGAGCGGAACTGTCGGCGCACCTCCTGGATCATCGCCATCGCCGCACGGCCGACGGCATCGATCGCCATGGCGCTGAAGACGAACGGCAACATGGCGCCGACAAACAGGCAGGCCATCACGTTGGGATCGGAGATATTGATCGAGCTGATGCCAGCCGAGGCCATGTAGGCGGCGAACAACGCCAGCGCGGTTAACGCTGCCGAGCCGATCGCAAAGCCTTTGCCAATGGCGGCTGTGGTGTTGCCGACGGCATCCAGTTGGTCGGTACGGGCGCGGACCTCTGGCGGCAGTTCACTCATCTCCGCAACGCCGCCGGCGTTGTCCGCGATGGGGCCGTAGGCGTCAATCGCCAACTGGATGCCGGTATTTGCCAGCATGCCGACGGCGGCGATCGCGATACCATACAGACCTGCGAAGTGGAAGGCGCCGAGTATGGTGGCAGCGATGAACAGGATCGGCCAGAGCGTCGAAGACATGCCAGTGCCCAAGCCGGAGATGATATTGGTGGCGGTCCCGGTGACCGATTGTTCGCTGATGGCCACCACCGGTTTTTTATGTATGCCAGTGTAGTATTCGGTGACGAAACCAATGGCCAAGCCACAGACCAGCCCCAGCAAACTGGCAAAAAACACGCCTGTCGCCGTGTAGGTTTTTTCATTCGCTATCCATTCCTTGGGGAGAATGCCTGTGATGGCGAAGTACCCCCCGACAAGCATGAGAACGGCCGCGATCAATTCGCCCCGTGTGAGGCCACTCTTGGGGTCCCCACCCTCCTTCACCGAAACAAACAGTGTACCCAACACCGAAGCCACAATGCCGATGGCCGCGAGGATCAGAGGTAGCACTACGGCCCCCAAAGCATCCAACACCGAATACACCTCGATCGCCTGAAACCCGGTAACAAATGTGGCGCCAAGTACCATCGCGCCAATCATCGAGCCGACGTAGCTCTCAAATAAATCTGCACCCATGCCGGCAACATCTCCTACGTTGTCGCCGACGTTGTCGGCAATGGTGGCGGGGTTCAGCGGATGATCCTCCGGAATGCCGGCCTCAACCTTGCCAACCAAGTCCGCTCCAACGTCGGCCGCCTTCGTGTAAATGCCGCCACCGACGCGGGCAAACAGCGCGATCGAAGACGCGCCGAAGGAAAACCCGGTCAGCACAGTGATCACCCTGGTGATGTCCCAGCCCTCCTGACCCTTGTAAAACAGGAACAGCAGACTCAGTCCGACGACACCAAGGCCGACCACGCCCATGCCCATGACGGAACCGCCTCGGAAGGCGACGTTCAGCGCTTGGTTCAACCCACCGCGCGCGGCATTGGCGGTACGCACGTTGGCATTGGTGGCGACGCGCATGCCGATGTATCCAGCCAAGCCGGAGCAAAACGCGCCCACAGCGAACGACAGCGCGATCAGCGGGCTTGTGTTGTCGGAGGTACTGGTCAAGCCCAGCAACACCGCCACGATAACGACAAACCAAGCCAGGCGCGTGTATTCGGCCTTGAGAAACGCCATGGCGCCCTCGGTGATGTAGCCAGCGATGCGCTTCATGCGGTCGGTGCCGGCGTCCCGGTTGGCCACCCATTTGGAAAACCAAAAGGTATACAGCAACGCGATGGCACCAATAACAGGAATTATAAGAAGGTTATTCATTTCTATTATTCAGGATCGAAATAGTGGGGGAAAGCGCCGGCCGTTCTAGGGGCAACAATCGCGAAGCCGCAGGGCGGCGGAACAAGCAAATGGCTGACCCGGAATCGGGGCCGTTCATCATGTTTTACCGAGTTGAAACGAGCGAATCCTCCTCGCGCACGCCCGTTAGTTAAACTTTTTTTTTTGCCCGTCAAGGGGTTAATCGGCCTGCTGCAAAAAAACTCGCCACCGGCTTCACGGTTGGCTATGCCCCGGGGCGTGGATGGCGGCGACTGGGCGATTCGGCTGACGGCGTTCCTCGCCTTCGCGGGGTACGTGCTCGCGCTGGCCAGGCGCCAGGGCCGGGCCGGACCAAGCGGCAGCGGTTGGTGGGCGCTTGGCCTTGCGGCTCTCCTGGCGCACTTGGCCTGCGCGTTTCATTTCGCCCACGGCTGGAGCCATACCCGGGCATTGGCGGCCACGGCCGCGCAGACCGCCGAGGTCACCGGCATCGGCACCGGCGTCGGGCTGTACCTGAATTACGCCTTGGCCGTGGTCTGGCTGGCGGATGTCGCCTGGCAGCGCCTAGCCAAGCGCAGCCACGAAAACCGGCCAGCCTGGATGGGAGCGGTGCTGCACAGCTTCATGGCGTTCATGTGGGTCAACGCGACGGTGGTGTTTGGCTCACCGTGGGGACAGGCCGCCGGGTGGGCCGCCGTCATCGGGCTGGGCGGCTGGTTCGCGTCCCGGCGCGGACGGGCGTGTTAGCCGGCTTGGCCAAGCGCCTTCCGTTGCTGCTCGAGCACGGTGGCAACTTTTTGAAGCTCCGCCTCCGCTTGGCCAAGCAGGATGTCGGCACCATCGAACGACCCTTTTTTTCCCATTTTTTCAATGGACTCACACACCTTGGCCAACTTCCCTGCGCGAAGGTTCCGCGCGCTGCCCTTGAGCGAGTGGGCCGCTTCGCCGAATTCGGTGGCATCGCCGGCGGCCAACGCAGCCCGGACCTGGGCCAGCCGCGCCGGGGCATCCTGCAAAAAAAGGTCGATCAGTTCGGCCACTACAGCGGCATTGCCGAAGGAGTGCAGCCCCTCGACGATGGAGTCGGCATCGCCTGAGCCGGCCTCCCCAAGCACCGCGCCCACTTCGCCGGCGATCCCCCCAAGCGCCTGGCCAAGCTGCTCGAGATCGATCGGCTTGATGAGGTAGGCGTCCATGCCGGCGTCGAGGCATTTGCGTTTTTCGTCCGGGTCGGCGTTGGCGGTGACTGCCAGGATACGGGTTCGCCGGGTGTGGCCGGGGAGTTTGCGGATGGCGCGGGTGGCCTCGCTGCCGTTCATCTCCGGCATATGGCAATCCATCAGGACCACGTCGTACGGCGTTTTGCGAATTGCCTCCAGCGCCTCGCGCCCGTTGGCCACCGAGTCCGCCGTGTAGCCGAGTCGCCCAAGCTGCAGCAGCAGGACCTTTCGGTTCACCTGGTTGTCTTCCACCACCAAAATCTTCAGCGGCTTGGCCTCGACCGCGGCTTGTTGATCGGCGGGCGGGCGGGCAGTGGGAGCGGCCCCGCCGTTTAGCAGCCGGGTGATGCCGTCGAGCAACCGGGACTGCTTGACCGGCTTGGTGAGGCAGTCATCGATGCCGGCGTCCCGCAGCGAGTCGGACGACAGGGCTTCCCCCATCGGCGTCAGCAGGATCAATTTCAACCCGGCGAAAAGCAGGTCATCCTTGATGGCCCGGGCCAGGCCAAGGCAGTCCGCCTCCGGCATTTCACTGTCCAGAATAACCACCCGGAAGGGAAGGTCCGTGGCAACGGTTTCCTGAAGCAACTGCAGCGCCGCTGCCGCCTCGCGGGCCTCGGCGGTCTTGATCCGGCGCGAATGCAGTTGGTGGCGCAGGACTTGGAGGCTTGTCTCGTCGTCAGCCACGACCAGCACCTTCAAGCCGGCCAACATCTGCCGCTGCTCCTCCGTCGCGCCGGGCTCGGGCTGCTTGCGCAGGGGCAACTCGAACCAAAAGCTCGAGCCTTGGCCCAGCTTGCTCTCCAGCCCGATCCGGCCACCCATGATCTCGGTCAACTGCTTGGAAATCGTCAGGCCAAGGCCGGTGCCCTCGTACCGGCGCGAGAGCGAGCCGTCCCCCTGCGTGAACGGCTGGAACAGGCGCTTTTGGGAGTCCGCGGAGATGCCGGTGCCGGTGTCCACAATCTCGCACCGAACCGTCACCTCCCGGTCGGTCTCGGCCACGCTGCTGAGCCGCACGGTGACTTCGCCCTGCTCGGTGAACTTGATCGCGTTGCCGACCAGGTTGGTCACGATCTGGCGCAGCCGCCCCGGGTCGCCGATAACACTCGTCCAGACATCCTCGAACACCACGCAGGCCAGATGCAACCCCTTGCGATGGGCTTGTTCCGCGAGGAGATCCACAGCACTCTCGACCGTCTCGCGCAAGTCGAAAGGTGTCGACTCAATCTCCAGCTTGCGCGCCTCGATTTTCGAAAAGTCGAGGATGTCGTTGATGACCCCCAGCAGCGCGTCGGCGCTCTGCCGGATGGTCGTGAGGAATTCGCGCTGCTGCTCGTTCAGCGGCGTTTCTAGCAGCAGCCCGGTCATGCCCATGATGGC
>CAYWMH010000090.1:731-9156 GCA_964459315.1 uncultured Verrucomicrobiota bacterium | reverse complement strand
GGCGGAGTGGAACGCCTTGAGTTCCTCGCCTTCACCGACGTCGAGCCGTTGGCCAATGTCGATAAACGCCGGCATCGCCGGGTCGCGCGGGCCAAGCGTGCGGGCGATCACCCCGCCGATGTGCGGGGCGGCGACGGAGAGCGGCGGCGCGTAGCCGGTATGCCATTGGTATTGGTGGCGCGAATGGAGGATGAAGCCAAGGTCGCCCGCCTTGTAGGTGCGGATTAGCGTCCCGCGATCCATCACCGAGCCGATCTTTTCCAGCCCCTGGGTCAGCTTAATGTTGTCCACCGCAGTGTCGATTGCGGGGAAAGTGCTGAGGACTTGGTCGGGCGACAGGCCTTTTTCGTAGGCGGTGTAGCGCTTGGGATCGAATGTCTCGGTGGAGGCCATGCCGCCGCCCATCCAGAGCACGATGACCGAGTCGGCCGTTGCCTCGATCTTTTCATTACCGGCCTTGGCCAGGATTTGGCGCGGGTCTCCGGCGGCCAATGCCCCCAGAGTCGCGGCGCTGGCGGTCTTGAGGAAATTTCGACGGTTAAAATTCACCTGTTGAGTCATGCGGAGAAAGTTGACCCAAGCGCCCCGGCTTGGCAAGTACCGAAGGGGATTGGGGGGCAGGGATGAGGGGTTGGTCCCGCTTGGCCAAGCGCTGCGTCGAGTTGTTTTGGCACTCTCTAGGATTTTGGTTTTTCTTGTACCTCCTTTCTCACAAACGGCAGTATCCGCGGGTCAACATGAAAAGATTCAATTTTTTATTGTGTATTGCAGCGACTGTAGTCCCGCTTGGCCTGACAGCCGAACCCGTTATCCGGCATGTTGTTATCGAACCGGCCACCGCCGACACGCCCCGCAGCGATACCGCTTCAATAATTTCGCTCCCAAAAGGACGATTGATGGTGGCCTATCACAAATACCATCGCGGAAAGGAGGCCGGTAGGGATCACGGCTTATGTACGATTTGGTCCAAAATCAGCACAGACAATGGTCTCACCTGGCATTCGCCTAGGCGCTTGGTTGATGTGGCCAAGGGCGACATGAATGTGCAGGCCCCTGCACTCCTCAAAACAAGATCCGGCAAACTTTTCTTGATTACGTTACGAGCGCACCAGGGTGGCGACAGCAGCACCATGTGCCTGTTTGTCTCAGACGATGAAGGCGTCACCTTCACGGAAATGCCCCCCATCTGGAAACGATCCAAGGGACAACTACTTCAAGGGGGAGCCAGCAGCCTGGTTGAATTGACAGGAGGCCGGTTACTCCTTCCATTCCATGGAGGGACGGGAAACCAGTGGAGGCAAAAAAATGCAGCCGGCTGTTATTTCAGCGATGACAAAGGAAAAACTTGGCAGCGCTCCTCCATGATTGAACTGCCGAAACGGGGCGCCATGGAAGGCTCAGTTGCCGAACTCGCCGATGGGTCACTGCTGATGTCGATTCGGACACAACTCGGTGGACCGTATCTTTCACGATCACGTGATCGTGGCAAAACTTGGACAAAGGCCGCGTTCAGCGGACTGGAGGGCGGTGAGTCTGGCACCTGCCTCCGCCGATTGCCCGGAAGGGATCGATTGGTTTTGTTCTGGAACAATAGCCGCTTTGAGCCCAACCACCACCACTTCGGTGAACGAACGCCGCTCACCGCTGCGATTTCCGATGATCATGGGGAAACATGGCGTAAGCTGGATAATATTGGGAATCATCCAACTGCTGAATACACCAACTTGGACTGCCATTTTACCAAAAGCGGGGATGCCATCCTGACATATATGTACGCGGAGCCGGCATGGAATCGAAAAGCGATTCACTTGAGAGCAGCCCTCATCCCGAAAGCCTGGTTCGGGCAAACAGCGGATTGATTGGAGATTGGAAAATCGGCGCTAGCGCTAACCTTTTGCAGTTAGGCCTTTTCCTGGATCAGTTCACGGCGGCCTCCCCCGAGAAGGTCTTCAACAAAGTTGGTGGAGTAAACACCGCGGCAAAACTCAGGGTCTTGCAGGACAGCTCTCTCAAACGGAATGGTGGTTTTGATTCCTTTGATGATGTACTCCTTTAGGGCTCGATTCATCTTGTCCATAGCGTCACGTCGGCTGGTGCCGTAAGTGATCAGCTTGGCGATCATGGAATCGTAATGGGTAGGGATGGTGTAGCCGGCATAGGCGTGACTGTCCAGGCGCACGCCGCGTCCGCCGGGGGCAAAGTACATCTCGATCTTGCCTGGGCTGGGTCGGAAGTCGTTCCATGGATCCTCGGCGTTGATGCGACACTCGATAGCGTGGCCATTGATTTTGATGTCTCCCTGCGAGAGCTTGAGCGGTTCGCCCATGGCGACGAGAATCTGTTGCTTGATGAGGTCGACGCCGGTGACCTCCTCGGTGATCGGGTGCTCGACCTGGATGCGTTTGTTGACCTCGAGGAAATAGTAATTGCCCTTGTCGTCGACGATGAACTCAACGGTGCCAGCGTTGGAGTACTCGGCCTGCTGGGCGATCTTGACGGCGGCCTTGCCCATCTGGGTGCGCAGCTTCTTGTGCTTCTCGAGCAGCGGCGACGGCGTCTCCTCGATGAGCTTTTGGTTGCGGCGCTGGATCGAGCAGTCGCGCTCGCCGAGGTGGATGATGTTGCCCTTGGCGTCGCCCAGGATCTGGAACTCGATGTGGCGCGGGTTCTCGATAAATTTCTCGATGTAAACCCCGCTGTTGCCGAACGCCTTCTCCGCCTCGCTGCGGGCGGTGTGGTAGCCCTTGACTAGGGAGATATCGCTGTGCGCGGTGCGCATGCCCTTGCCGCCGCCGCCGGCCACGGCCTTGATCATGACCGGGTAGCCGATCTCCTTGGCAATCTTCAGCGCCTCCTGCTCGGTGTCGATGACATCCTTGGATCCGGGGGGGATCGGCACGCCGGCCTTGCGGGCCAGCTCGCGGCTCAGCGCCTTGTCCTCGAGGGCGTTCATCGCGGTCGATTTCGGGCCGATGAAGCGGATGTTGCAGTTCTCGCAGACTTCGGCGAAGTGGGCGTTCTCGGAGAGGAACCCGTAGCCGGGATGGATGGCGTCGACATCCTTCACCTCGGCGGCGGCGATGATGCGGTCGATTCGCAGGTAGCTGTCGCCGCTGGCTGCGCCCCCGATGCAGATCGCGTCGTCGGCCATCTCGGCGTGCATCGAGTTTGCGTCCGCCTCCGAGTAGACGGCGACGGTGCGGATGTTCAACTCTCTGCAGGCGCGGATGACCCGGACGGCGATCTCCCCGCGATTGGCTACCAGTATTTTCTCAAACATTCGGTCGGTCCTGGCTGGCGGTCGTGCTGCGACGCTTCATCACGCGGGGCGCACCCGGAACAGCGCCTGGCCGAACTCCACCGGGTTGCCGTCCTCGACGAGAATCTCCGTGGCGACGGCTTGCGGGAGAACGTGCCGATCAGCGCCGACTTGATCTCCGGCTCGGTCGACTGCTCCGGCACCGGCGCGGCGACGGGAGCTTCGGCCGGGATGGGCGCGGCGGGCGCGGCCGGGGGCAGGTAATGCTGCACCTGCACCTCCTCCGGTTTGCCCTCGCTGGCTGCGCGGCGCAGCTTGATCTTGAATCCCTCCTTCTCCATCTCGAATTCCGAGAGGGAGTTTTTCTTCATCAAGTCGACGATGCTTTTTATGTCCTTGAATTCCACGGCGCCTGAACGGTTGCGGGGCGTTTTTCCCGGGTTGGATGGTTGCACACTCCCCCGGCATACCGGGGTGAGGCGGAGGCTAGACACCGGCCCCGGGGCGGTCAAGGGCGTTTCCGCGTGACCCCACGGTGCGGGTGGTGTTAATTCACCGGCGGTGACACCAGAGGAAACCAGCGAGTTGCTCCGGCGCTTCAAGGCCGGCGAGGTGGACGAGGCCGGGGTGCTGAACCGCCTGTGCGCCTCGCCGATCGATGACCTTGGCTTCGCGCAGGTCGACGCGCACCGGCCGCTGCGGCAGGGATTCCCCGAGGTCATCTTCGGCTCCGGCAAGACGCCGGAACAGGTTGCCGCCATCGCGGCCAAGGTGATGGAGAGGGAGGAGCGCGTGCTCGTCACCCGCGCCGATGCAGCCCACGCCGCCGCTGTTTCGACCAACTTGGCGGAGGCCAACTATCATGAGTCGGCCCGGTGCATCACGGTTGAGGCCAAGCGCTTGGCCAAGCGCCCGGGCACGATCGCCGTGCTGTGTGCCGGGACGAGTGACCTGCCGGTCGCTGACGAGGCGGCAGTCACTGCGGACTTCATGGGCAACGAGGTGCTGCGCGTGAACGACGTCGGCGTAGCCGGGCTGCACCGACTGCTCGCGCGCATGCCGGACATTCGCGAGGCCAGCGTCATAATCGCCGTGGCCGGCATGGAGGGGGCGCTACCCAGCGTGGTCGCAGGACTGGTGCGCCGGCCAGTGATCGCGGTGCCGACCAGCATCGGCTACGGGGCCAGTTTCGGCGGCGTGGCTGCGCTGCTCGGCATGCTCAACAGCTGCGGCAGCGGCGTGACCGTGGTGAACATCGACAACGGCTTCGGGGCCGGTTTCGCCGCCAACCAGATCAACGCCCTGGCCAACGGCTGAGCCGGTTTCGCCCGATTCAGAGTGGATTGGGCGATTTTTTTTGGGCTTTGACTTGGTTTTGTTTTTTCTCCATTTTCCGCGCCACACGACTTGGCCGCGCTTGGCTAGGCGCGAATTAAAACCGCAACCCGCCAAAAAACACCTTGGGAAAAGCACTCGTCATCGCAGAGAAACCGTCGGTCGCGACCGACATCGCTCGCGTGCTCAAGGCGCCGCGTGACAAGTCGAAGGACTTTTTCGAGAACGATGACTACGTGATTTCCTCCGCCGTCGGCCACCTGTTGACGATCATCGTGCCGGCCGAACAGGAGATCAAGCGGGGCAAATGGACCTTCGACAAGCTGCCGCACATCCCGTCGCATTTCGACCTCGAGCCGATCGCCAAGAGCGAGGCCCGACTGAAGGTGCTCCTCCGGCTGATCAAGCGCGACGACGTCGACCGCTTCGTCAACGCCTGCGACGCCGGGCGCGAGGGCGAACTGATCTTCCGCTACATCATTCAGTACGCGCAGGCGAAGCACCCGAGGAAAACGGCCGACAAATCCGTCTCGCGGCTTTGGCTGCGGTCGATGACGCCGGACGCCATCCGCACCGGCTTCGAACGGCTACGCAGCGACGACGACATGAAGCCGCTGGCCAGCGCCGCCAGTTGCCGCAGCGAGGCCGACTGGCTCGTCGGCATCAACGGCACGCGGGCGATGACGGCGTTCAACTCAAAGAGCGGCGGATTTTATTTGACGCCGGTCGGCCGTGTGCAGACACCTACGCTGGCCGTGGTGGTCGAGCGGGAGAAGGAGATTCGCGCCTTCGATCCGAAAGATTACTGGGAGGTGCACGCCACCTTCCGCGCCGCCGCTGGCGACTACACCGGTCGCTGGATCGACGAGGCGTTCAAGAAGGATCCCGATGACGCCCACAAGCGGGCGGAGCGAATCTGGGAACAGGCCAAGGCGGACGGCATTCAGGCCAAGTGTACCGGCCAGGCGGGCGAAGTGAGCGAGCAGAGCAAGCCGACCAAACAGGCGGCACCGGCGCTGTTCGACCTCACCACCCTGCAACGCGAGGCCAACGCGCGGTTCGGCTTCTCGGCCCGCAACACGCTCGGCATTGCGCAGGCGCTGTACGAGCGGCACAAGGTGCTGACCTATCCGCGGACCGACTCGCGCTGCCTGCCGGAGGATTACGTCGGCACCGTGAAGCAGACGCTCGAGTCGCTTGGCCAAGTGCGCTACGGCCAACTCGCCAGCGACGTGCTGAAAAACGACTGGGTGCACGGCGGCAACAAAAAGGTGTTCAACAACGCCAAGATTTCCGACCACTTCGCCATCATCCCGACGCTCAAGCCGGCCCCGGCCTCGCTCAAGGAGCAGGAACTTAAAGTCTACGACCTCGTGACCAAGCGGTTCATCGCTGTGTTTTATCCGTCGGCGGAATTCCTCGTCACCACCCGCATCACCCGCGTGGCGGGCGAACCGTTCAAGACGGAGGGCAAGGTGCTCGTCAAGCCGGGCTGGCTCGCCGTGCATGGGCGTGACCAGGCCAAGCCGGACAACGGCCACCTTGTGCGAGTCGAGACCGGCGAGTCGGTGCAGGCGGAAGAGGTCACCGTCGAGGCCAAGGCCACCCGGCCGCCGGCCCGTTACTCGGAAGCGACGCTGCTCGGCGCGATGGAGCACGCCGGCAAGCGCGTCGACGACGAGGAACTGCGCGAGGCGATGCGCGACAAGGGCCTCGGCACCCCGGCCACGCGCGCCTCGATCATCGAGGAGTTGATCCGCCACAAGTATATGGTGCGCGAGCAGAAGGAACTGGTGCCCACCGCGCAGGCATTCTCGCTGGTCACGCTGCTCACGGCGCTCAAGGTCGACGCCCTCACCCGGCCGGAACTGACCGGCGAGTGGGAGTTCAAGCTGAAGGAGATCGAGCGGCGGCAGTTTGACCGCGAGTCGTTCATGAACGAGATCCGCTCGATGACCGAAAAGATCGTCGGCACCGCCAAGGCGTTTGACGGCGACACCGTTCCCGGCGACTACGGCGTCCTCAAGACACCGTGCCCCAAGTGCGGCGGCGTGGTGCGGGAAACGTACAAGCGGTTCCACTGCGAGGCGGACGGGTGCGAGTTCAGTTTCTGGAAGACGATGGGCGGACGGCAGTTCGAGTTGCCAGAGGCGGACGAGCTGGTGGCCAACGGCCGCATCGGGCCGCTGGACGGTTTCCGCAGCAAGATGGGCCGCGCCTTCTCGGCGGAACTGAAACTGACCGGCGAGCAGAAGGTGGAGTTTGACTTCGGCAACGACGAGGAGGACGAGGAGGAGGCCGACTTCAGCGGGCAGGAACCGGTTGGCAGTTGCCCCAAGTGCAAGGCACAGGTGTACGAGCACGGTCGCGCCTACGTCTGCGAGAAAAACACCGGCAAGGCGCGGGAGTGCAGTTTCCGCACCGGCAAGACGATCCTCAAGCGCGACATCGAAAAGGAGCAGGTTGTCAAACTGCTCAAGGACGGCAAGACCGATCTGATCCCGAACTTCATCTCCAAGAAGGGTCGGCCGTTCAAGGCTTACCTCGTGCTCAAGCCGGACGGCGACGTCGGCTTCGAGTTCGAGCCAAGGGCCAAGCCGGCAGCAAAGGGCGGCAAATAATCCCGCTTGGCCAAGCGCAATTCGCGGCCCGATTATTGCTTTTACACTTTTGATTGCAGGTTGCCACAGTGCGAACGGTTGTGGTAGATTCCGCTGTTCGAAGGGAATGGCTGACGAAAAACCACCCAAAATAAGGGAGAAAAAGACCAAGGCAGACGGCGAGGATCGGTTCCCGAATCCGCGCTCCTGGATGCTTTGGGCGCTGGGCATCTTCATGGTCGTGATGCTGTTTCAGGTCGGCAAAACCGCCGGAACCGCGCCGTCTAAAAAGGTCGATTTCCCCACTCTCCAAGGCTGGATCGCCAACGGCGAGGTGGTCAAGGGTTACATCGAATATCCCCCGCCCAACTCTTCCGCTCTCTGCACCATCAGCGGGTTCCGCATCGAGAATGGCAATAAAGTGCCGTTCTCGTTCGAGGACAAGTTGATCGAGGGCCGGGAGAAGTTTCTCATCGAAAGTGCCGGGTTCCAGCCCCGCGAAAAGAGCACGTTGCTCACGGCGTTCCTCGTGAACCTACTGCCGATCCTGATCATCTTCCTGCTGATCTGGTTCGTGCTCATCCGGCAGATTCGCAGTGCCGGGCGCGGCGCGATGAACTTCGGCAAGAGCAAGGCCCGGATGCTCAACAAGGAAAAAAACAAGACCACTTTCAAGGACGTCGCCGGGGTGGATGAGGCGTGCGAGGAGGTCTCCGAGCTGGTGGACTTTCTCAAGGATCCGAAAAAATTCCAGAAGCTCGGTGGTAAAATCCCCAAGGGCATTTTGATGGTCGGCCCGCCGGGCACCGGCAAGACGCTGTTGGCAAAGGCGATCGCAGGCGAGGCCGAGGCAGGATTCTTCAGCATCAGCGGCTCGGACTTCGTGGAGATGTTCGTCGGCGTCGGCGCGAGCCGCGTGCGCGACATGTTCGAGCAGGCCCGCAAGAGCACGCCGTGCCTCGTGTTCATTGACGAGATCGACGCCGTGGGGCGCTCGCGCGGCCACGGGTTAGGCGGTGGTAACGACGAGCGAGAACAGACACTCAACGCGCTGCTGGTTGAGATGGACGGCTTCGACACGCAGGAGGGCATCATAATCATCGCCGCCACCAACCGGCCGGACGTGCTCGACCCGGCGCTGTTGCGCCCGGGCCGGTTCGACCGGCAGTTGACCGTGAACCTCCCCGACGTACGCGGGCGCGAGGAGATTCTCAAGGTGCACGCCAAGAAA
>CAYWMH010000090.1:0-721 GCA_964459315.1 uncultured Verrucomicrobiota bacterium | reverse complement strand
TTTTCGGGGGCAGAACTGGCCAACTTGCTCAATGAGGCCGCCCTCCTCGCCGCAAGATCCAACAAGAAATCCGTTAGTATGCCTGAACTCGAGGAGGCCCGCGACAAGGTTCGCTGGGGCCGCGAGCGCCGTAGCATGGCCATGACGGACGAAGACAAAAAAATTACTGCCTGGCACGAGGCAGGCCACGCGCTCGTCAACGTCTTGCTCGACAAGTGCCACCCTTTACACAAGGTGACCATCATCCCGCGCGGCCAGGCACTTGGCGCTACGATGTCCTTGCCCAAGGACGACGTTCTAAACCGCCAGAGTCAGGAGATGCGCGAGACAATCGCGATGACCATGGCCGGCCGGATCGCCGAGGAAATCGTGACCGGCGACGTCTCCACCGGCGCGGCCGGCGACATCCAGCAAGCCACCAACATGGCCCGTGCCATGGTCACCCAGTGGGGCATGAGCGACAAACTCGGCATGGTGCTTTACGGCGACAGCGACGAGTATGTCTTCCTCGGCAAGGAGATCGCACAGAACAAGACTTACAGCGAGCAGACCGCCCAGCAGATCGATGCCGAGGTGCGGCGGCTGATTGACGAGGGCTTCAACTTGGCCAAGGGTCTTATCGAGAAGCACCGCGACAAGCTCGACCTGATCGCCAACGCGCTGCTCGAGTACGAGACGCTCGACGGCAAGCAGGTCGAGGACATTGTCCGCACCGGCAAAT
>CAYWMH010000089.1:3530-9268 GCA_964459315.1 uncultured Verrucomicrobiota bacterium | reverse complement strand
GGCGATGCTGCCGTCGTATTCGCCGATGTCGCCCTCGAGATCCTTGTTGTGGTCCTGTTTCTCGGTCAGCGTGGCAGCGAAGTCATTGTAGGCAGTGAGGCATTTTTTGTACTCCGGATCGTCGTGGAGTTGCTCCTTGGTCTTGCCTTCGCCCTGCAGCTTGGCCACGGCCTTCCGCGCCATGGCGAGCGCGCCGGCCTTGAGATCCTCGAGTTTGTTCACCTCCTCCGTCAATGACTTGACCTTGGCCATCTTTTTCTCCTGCTGTGCGATGAGCTTGGCCACGGCCTGCTTGTAGGTGTGGATCTGGTTGACCTTGCCCTTGATGATTTCATCAAACTTGGCCCGCATCACGTGGGGATCCGTGTCCAATCCACGACGAGCCTGATCGATCTGCCCGGTAAGCTTGTACCAGACCGCCTTGAACCATCTGCCTATTGCGCCGAACATAACGTTTTATTTGGGCTTATTGATTTTAGTCAAACTTTGTATCGAACCGCCAGCTAACAGGGAATCGACTCGTTGTTCAACCCTTTTCGCCACCTCCAGGCTTTGGTCCAGTTCGCCCCGCAAACGGTGCAATCGGGCGTCCCCGTCGCTCCGGTCGGTGATGCCCTGAACGGAGGCCAGGGTTCGGCTCATGTGCTCGACGGTCTGGACCACCTCGCCTACCAGTTTTTCGCGCTGCTCGAGGATCGGTTTGCGGGCGACTTCGGAGGCGAGGCTCTCGGCGGTCTTCCACAGTTGCAGCGTTTTCTCGAGCGAGCTGACGCATTGCTGGAACAGTTCCTCCGAGCGCTGCTGGATGTCCTCGATCATGGCGCGGTTCAGGTCAGGCGCGATCTTGTCTAGTTCCCGGAACGCCTCCCGCAGGGAGCGCAGATCCTGCATCGCGGTCTCGGTGCGTTCGTCGCCGTCCATCGTCAGGCGATGGTGAAAGTGGTCGAGCGCCTTGCGCTTGTCGCGCTTGGCCTTGTCACGGGAGGCCTCGATGAGTTGTTTGACGCGGGTATCACGGCCGAGGATGAACTGGGTCAAAAATGTGCCGGCCGAGCCGAGCAACCCGGCGAGGCCGACAAGTGTCGCGGCCACCGCCGCCGAGCCTTTCAGCCCAAGCGCGAAGAGCGACGCAAACGCCGCCGAGCCGACCATGAACGGCATCAGCACGAGCGGACTGCTGACGATGTCAGCCATCACGCGCTTGGCCAGGTTTTTGTTATCACTCACCGCAATGCTCACTCCCGCTGTGGGAACGGGAAAAGGTCGGCAGAAATGGCGGGGGCGTCAACGCTGCGCTTGGCCAAGCCGGCCCGGCTCAATACGGCACCTGCCCCAGCTCGAATCGGACGCTCTGGGCCGAACCGGCGCGGGAGCCGGCCGGGGCGGCATCGGTGCGGATACGGTTTGCGCCGACTCCCTCGCCCTTGAGAAAGGTGACCACCGACTCGGCGCGCGACCGGGCCAGGCGGCGGTTGGCTTCGGGATCGCCCACGGCGCGAGCCTGGCCAATGACGCGGAGATAAAAGGTCGGGAAACTGTCCAGCATCCGCTTGAGCCGCTTCAACTCATGCTCGCTTGAGAGCGAGATGGCGGCCGAGCCGCGCCGGAAACCGATCGACGGCACGTCGAGGTCACCGACCGACTGGAGGGTCTGCCACTGGCTGTCGCTGAGCGAGCCGAGGTGGGCGTTGGTGCGCACGCCCTGCAGGTCGCCCGTCCCTTGGCCCAGCCCATCGATGAGGTTCATCCGGTTGGCCGGGTGAAAGTTGTCAGCCTTCATGCCGGTCAGCACCTGGTCGAAGTAAAGCGACGAATGCCGTCCGCCAAGCGGGTCGCTCCCGACCGCGCCGGTCTTGATGAGGACATCGGTGACATTGGCGATCATATCCTCGAGGCTGGGCAGGCCGCCCGCGGCCGCGCCCCGCACGAGGCCAAAGTGGGCGTAGTTCTCGAGCGTGTTTTTCCACTGGATGCCATCGACGAGGCTCTTGGCCTCGGCATCGGAGAGGCTGGGATCGTCCGACTTGACCAGTGCGGCGAAGCCGTCCGGCTGGCTCCGGTAATGGTGCGCGGCGCGCGAGTAGGCCTCGACCACGGCGCGGACCTTGTCGGGATGGTCGCGCAGGTATTCGCGGCGCGCCACGAGCACGTCGACGATCAGGCCCTTGATCCGGGAGCTGTCGAGGATCACCTCGACACCGGGCAGCTGCTTGGCCTGTGACACCTGCGGCTCCCACAGCACGTAGGCCGTCTTGTCGGCGCGGTCGGCGTCCTTCAATTTTTGCAGCACATCAGCCGCACCGTCGGCCTCGATCATCCAGTCGCCGGAAAGGTTCGGCAGCTTGAAGTGCGACTTGACGACACGGGCCAAAAACTCGCTCGGCGAACTGGGCGTCAGCACGAACCGCGCGTCGGGGTCGTCGAGATCCTGCAGCAAGCCGACGGCGTCCTTGTAGGCCAGCACCGCATCCGCCCCCTTGGTCTCATCGATCACCATCACGATCGACGCCGGGAAGCCGCCGGCATTGGCCCCGGCCATCAGCAGGGAGTCAATCGTGTAGACGGCCATCTGCACGTCGCCATCCTCCAGCGCCTCGAGCCGCGCACCGTAGTCGGCCTTGTCATCCTCCATCGTCAAGCGGATGCCGGATGCCTTGAGGTTGTCGCGCATCTGCGCGGAACGCAGCACGGCGTAGCCGCTGAACAAGTCGGCAGCGATGGTGACCTCATGGCTGTATTGGCTGGAGGAGCCGGTGGCCTGATTGAGCTGCTCGTCCCTTGGTTTGGTGTAAAAAAACCAGACTGCCCCGCCGAGGATGGCCAGCAAAACCAGCCAAACCACCGCGACCATGCACCCCTTCGATCCGCCGCCTTCCGACATTATTTCTTTTTGGACTTGGCGATGGCGTAAATCACGAGCGCGGGAATGCCCAACACGCAGAGTGCCCCGCAGAACAGCACTAGAAGATTCTCGTAATGGTCGGAACCCCCGGTCGCGCCCGGTCGTCCGCCGCCGTGGGAGGACGGCGCGGGAGAAGGCGCGTATGTATCCGCAGAACGCATACTCGGCGCCTCACCGATCGGCTGGTTGCCCGAGGTGGAAAGCGACTCGAGCATTGCCGACGCGGTTCCCTCCGGCAGGTCGGCGATCAACTCGAATGCATCCTCTCCAGCCACCCCGCCGTCGCCCGAGGCGACCTCGGCGAACACGCTGGAGATCGCCTGCCGCAGCGACTCGGGATCGTTGGCGTTGCGGTAGGAGTGCACCCTCGTGGCCAGCGTGTGGCGCGACGGCATCTCCACCCCGATGACATCGATCGTAATCCCGCGCGAGATGATGTCCGGCGTAAACGACTCGACCAGGCGCGGGTCACCGGCCTCGCCGTCGGTCACGATGAGCAGGCGGTAGGTGCCGTAGCCGAACTGTTTTTCGCGAGCCTTCAGCAGCGCGTCCGCACCGCGTTTCATGTACTCGCCAAGCGGCGTGCTGCCGCCCTCACCGATGCTGTCGATCGCCCCGGCCAGCATGGTCTCCTTGCGCGGGCCAAGCGGATAAACCCAGTTGCCCCGGGGAAACACCAGGACGCCGACGTGTGTCGTGTCCGGCACCTGGTCGAGCACCTGCTTGAGGGCCTCCTTGGCCACGGTCATGCGGTCCCGCCCCGTACCGGCCATGTTCGTGCCCATCGAGCCGGAAGCGTCGACCACCACCACCACGTTGTCGGTCACCTGCACCTGCGCTTGGCCAAGCGGCGCGGCCCAGAGGCCGACCAGCACCACCCCAAGCCAAGCGCTCATTCGATTTAAATTTGGTTTCATAGCTTGGCCCCTCATTACGCGTTAAAAGTCGAAGTCCGATTCCTGCGTCACCTCGGCCGACACCCGGATCAACCGGAACTCCACCCGCATGTTCTGCTTGGCCTCGTCCATCGATCTCGGCTTGGCGATGAAAGGCTCGGCGATCCCGACCCCCTGCGGCTGGATCTGCGACAAATCGATCGAGATGCCCTGCGCCTTGGCATATTCCGTGACCGATTGTTTTACCGCCTCTGCCCGCTTGCGGGAGAGGTTGAGCGCCGCCTGCATCGTCCGGCGCGGGTTGTACTCCTCCACTCCGTCGAAGGCCCCTTCCTCGATCGCATCGACAAGCCGGCTGGTGTCGTCCAGGTCAAGCGCCCGGCCGTTTAGAGAGTAGCGGTAGTTGCCGCGGGTGCCGCTGCGCCGCAGCGTGCCCTTGGTGTTGCCGGCCTTGATCAGGTCGATGAGAGTCTTGCTAGGGTCCGAATGTCCCCGGATGGCGACCACGGCATTGCCAAACTTGTCCGCCGTCTCGATCACGCGGGTGAACTCGGCCGCGTAGCGCACCGCGCTGAACTCGGTCTGGTTGGGGTTGAAGTTGATGGTGAAAGATAAAATCGTGCGGTCGTCCAGCAACCCGCCGGAGCTGAGCTCCTCGATCTCCGACAACACAGCCTCGGCCCGAAACCGCTCGCCCTGCTCCATTTCGGTCTTGGTCAAGTACTTCAGGAAATCGTCGTTTTTGTAATTCAGACCGGAGGGAAAGAGACCCATTTTTTGTTTCGCATACCCTCGGCTGGTGGCCAGTTCAAGCGCCGCCGTCTGGAACGCCTCGAAGCCGTGTAGGTTGCCCTGCTTCTCGAAGAAGCTCACGTTGCCCGGATAGCCGGCGAACGTGCAATCGAGCAGCAGACCGTGCGCCTCGTCGGCGTTGGGGAGAACGGTCTCGGTGTATATCTGCACCGTCTGGTTCAACAGGTTGATGTAGTCGCTATCCCGCGTGCCGGCATCGAACGCCGCCCGTTTGTCGACCAGTTCCTCCGCCGCCTTCAGGTAGCCGGCGACGAACTTCCGCACCAACGGCTTGTTGGCGTCGTAGAAATCCTTGCGGCAGACGTACACGTCGGCGATCGAGCGGGACAACTCCGCCGTGGACACCAGCACGTGCGCGCCCTTCACCGTTCCCTCCGCCCCGGTGCCGACACCGTTCAGGTCCGTGCACAACCCGAACATGTCCGGTGTCACCGCGAAACAGGCCGAGATGCCAGAGTCATCGCGGAACGCCTGCGGCGGCGATCCCGGCCCGGTGAGTTCCTTGTAAAACTTCACCGTCACGTCGTCCCAGGTGAGTTGCGCCGCCTTAAGCACATCATCGAGCATTCCAACATGTGGCCCGCCCTGCTGGATGGCGATGGTCTTGCCCTTCAGGTCGGTGACCGTCTTGATCCCCTCGCGCGCGATCATGTGGTCGCCGGCCGACCAGGTCATCTGCAGGATTACCACGCCCTTGGTGCGCGGGTCGGACCCGATCGCCTCCGACGCCTGCCCGATCATTCGGAAGGTGCCGCGCAGGAATGGCGACTTGCCGGCGCGGTAGTCGCGCACCTGCTGGATGAAATCGTCGCCCGGAGTCAGGTTCAGGTTGAGCCCCTGTTTCTGGAAAATGGTGCCGGACCGGGTCTTGAGGCCGCCGTTAGCATAAAACGTTGCCATGTCGCCGCCCCAGATGATGAACGGCACCTGCAACGCGCCACCGGCCTTCACCGGGCCCACCGGGGCCGCCCCGACCAGGTCGGAAAAAAGCTGGGTCTGGGCCGGGGCAGCGGCGGTTCCCAGGACAAGCGCTACACACGCCATGATTGATTTTTTTGCCTTCATTTTTTTTCGAATAACAACTGCTTTTTAAAACAATAGCACCGCAGCCGTTGCTTGGCAATTAT
>CAYWMH010000089.1:0-3520 GCA_964459315.1 uncultured Verrucomicrobiota bacterium | reverse complement strand
CCATGCCAGGACACCGGCAGATTCCGGCACTTGGCCAAGCGATGTTTCAGTTGCGGAAAAAACTTGCAAGCCATGGGAGGAGTGTGGTTCTGCTCGCCGAAGCCAGCCCAACGGTTGCAGGAACAAAGCCAAGCCATGGCATCCAAGGAATGAAACTGGAAGGACTCATCGCCGCCGTGCACACGCCTATGCACGACGACTGTTCCGTGAACTGCGGGCAGGTTCCCGCACAGGCCGGGCACTTGGTCAAGCTCGGGGTGCGCGGCGTGTTCGTCGGCGGCACGACCGGCGAGTGCCTGTCCCTGACCACCGGCGAGCGGGCGAACCTGTTCGAGGCCTGGGGAGGCGCGGCGCGGGACAACGGGCAGACGTTCGTCGCGCACGTGGGACACAACAGCCTGCCTGACGCGCAGGCCCTCGTCCGCGCCGCGCACGACTCGGGAGCCGACGCGATCTCCGCGATGGCGCCGACCTTTTTCAAGCCGGCAGATGCCGGGGAACTGTGCGACTGGTTTGTTGAACTGACCCGGTCGGCCCCCGGCATGCCGTTTTACTTTTATGACATCCCGCCGATGAGCGGCGTCACCGTTGACACGCGGGCGTTTCTCGACCTGGCCGGGGAGCGGCTGCCCGGCTTTGCGGGGGTCAAGTACAGCAACCCAGACGACGAACTGCTGCAGGTATGCGTCAGCCACAACGGCGGCTCCGCCAACATTCTCTACGGCATCGACGAGCGGTATCTGCACGGGCTGGCCACGGGCTGCCCCGGCGCGGTGGGCAGCACGTTTAATTTCGCGGCACCGCTGTACCGGCGCATCCGGGCCGCGTTCGAGCGGGGCGAGATGGAGGCCGCCGATGCGGATCAGGCCCGCTCCGCGGAGATGATCCGGAAGTTCAAGGAATGCGACTATGTCCCCACCGCCAAGGCGGTGATGGCCTTGGCTGGCGTCGATTGCGGCCCGGTGCGGCCACCCCTGGTGCGCCTTTCCCCGGCTCAAATCGACACCCTCCGCCGCGACCTCGACGCGATGGGCTTCTTCGACTGGGCGGTGGCCTGACGCCCCGATCCCCGCCGCTCACCGCTTGGCCAAGCGGGCGGCAGCTCGTTCCGCTTCCCGGTTGCGAAATCCTGTCGGCGTCAGGCCGGTGTACTGCAGGAACACGGTGCTGAAATATTGGCTTGAGTTGAAGCCCACCTCAAAGGCGATGTCCGTCACCGGGCGCGACGTTTTCTCGAGCAACCCGCGCGCGGCCTCGAGCCGCAGCCGGCGCAGGTAGTCGTTCGGGGTCATCCCGGTGTTGCCCCGGAACAGTTCAAAAAAACGGGACCGGCCGTAGCCGATGTGGTCGACAAGGTTCCCGACAGAAAACGGCTCGTTCAGGTGCGCCCGCATATAGCCGATCGCAGCATCCACGATAAACTGCGAATCGTGATCATCGACGGCACTCAACTGGCGCGCCGCCCCCGAAATCGTCGAGCAGACCAGGAGCCGCGTTTCCGCCATGGAGAGTTCGTCTTGGTTTGGTTTTTTGCGGCCCAACCTTTTGTCGAGTTGGACGATGGTTCGCCGCAAGTCTTGGCCAAGTGGATGCACGGTCAGGCTGTTCGCGTTGAAATGACGCCGCAACCAGCCCAGCTCCCGCACGGTGAACGGCGTGTTGCGGGTGGCGCCCCGCGCATCGAACGCCAGCACGATGCCAATGAGCGTCGTCGGCATCCGCAGATCCTGCTCCCCGCGGTGCATCATGCCGGGCGGCACCACCATGAAATGCCCCCCCGCCAACTCGATCGGATCACACCCCTGAAACTCGTAAACGGTAGAACCGTCCAGCACGAACAGCAACTCGAACTGCTTATGAGAATGCCAGGTGACGCGCGAGGCCGTGTGGCTGAAAATCGCTGAGACCCGCTTGGCCAGCGGCAACCCCACCTTCGCGCCGCTTAGGCGCGCACGGATGCCGACGGTGTCCGGCTTGGGGGAGGAACGGGGCAGGTTCAAAATTGTCCGGCGGATTATTCTGAAAGACCGTTTTATACACAGTGAGCATCATTTTGAAATCCTTTTTCTGACCATAAACAATCCACGTATTAACGTTATGAACAAAACATCAACGATTCGACTCAAGCGCGGCCTGTCAGCCATGATTATGACCACTGCAACTTTATTGGGTGCCGCGAACGCAGAGGCACAAATCGTAATCGACGGCCATTTCGCTGATTGGGACGGGATCAACGCCGCCACGGTGGACGATGCCAAAGACATGGCCGACCCCAGTGGTGACATTCGCCAGATCCAAGCCCACGTCGAGGGCGGCAATTTGCACCTGTCGATGACCGTGGATGGCATCGCCGCCCCGTCGGTGGATGACACTGCGGAAGGCATGAAGAACCGTTACTACTACCACTGGTTGCTGGACACCGACAACAACGTGGCCACCGGCTTCAAGAACGACGCCTACGAGGGCAACCCCACCAACTTGGCAAAACCGATTGGTGCGGACCTGGTGGTGATGATTGGTTGGCGGGATGGTAAGCCCAACGGAATTATGGCTTATGATCCAGGAGTGGGTGACGACTCACCTATTGCCTCTGATTTTTCTTACTCAGCGAGTGGGGACACTCTCAGTGCCGTGATTGCGTTGGCGGATCTCAAATTGAGCCAAGGTCAAACGGTCGTAGTTTCAGCCTTTCAGGAAGGTGCCAGCGATGGCTGGGCCGTCGACTGGGTTGAATCGTCTGCACTCATCCTCACCGGCCCCGAGATTCCCAAGGCTTCAGTGGACGATGCCAAAGACATGGCCGACCCCAGTGGTGACATTCGCCAGATCCAAGCCCACGTCGAGGGCGGCAATTTGCACCTGTCGATGACCGTGGATGGCATCGCCGCCCCGTCGGTGGATGACACTGCGGAAGGCATGAAGAACCGTTACTACTACCACTGGTTGCTGGACACCGACAACAACGTGGCCACCGGCTTCAAGAACGACGCCTACGAGGGCAACCCCACCAACTTGGCAAAACCGATTGGTGCGGACCTGGTGGTGATGATTGGTTGGCGGGATGGTAAGCCCAACGGAATTATGGCTTATGATCCAGGAGTGGGTGACGACTCACCTATTGCCTCTGATTTTTCTTACTCAGCGAGTGGGGACACTCTCAGTGCCGTGATTGCGTTGGCGGATCTCAAATTGAGCCAAGGTCAAACGGTCGTAGTTTCAGCCTTTCAGGAAGGTGCCAGCGATGGCTGGGCCGTCGACTGGGTTGAATCCGAAGAACTGACCCTTGAGAGTATCGGCCTTCCCGGTTTGGCCGAGGTCGGCGATCCCAAGGACATGGCCGACTCCAGCGGCGACATCCGAAACCTTCAAGCCATCGTGCAGGGAGACAACCTGTTTCTGCGGATGACGGTAGATGGTGTGGCCGCCCCGTCAGTGGATGACACCCCCGAGGGCATGAAGAACCGCTACTACTACCACTGGTTGTTCGATACGGACAACGACACGGCCACCGGCTTTAAGA
>CAYWMH010000088.1:0-9334 GCA_964459315.1 uncultured Verrucomicrobiota bacterium | reverse complement strand
AAAACCCGAAGGCGATGAAACTGGTCGAATACCCGGCCTCGAACCACAACAACGCCGCCGGGATCGCCTTCGCCGACGGGCACTCGGAAATCCACAAATGGTTCGACCCCCGCACGATCCCGCCGCTGAGCAAGGGGCGGGAGTTGAAACTCAACGTCTCGACGCCGGACAACCCAGACATGTTGTGGATGCAGGAACACAGCAGCGACCTCGTCAAGCGATGAGCCGGCTTCTGCTTTACTTTGGGACTTGGCTGTGCGCGGCCGGATTGCTCGCTGACGAACCAAGCGGCAAGCCGCTGTTCTCGTTCGGGGTCATCGCTGACTGCCAATATTGCAACGTCACTGTGCCCAAGACGGCACAGCGCCAGTACGCGTTGTCGCCAAAAAAACTGACAGCCTGCGTCGAACATCTCCACCGCCTCGACCTGCGGTTTGTCGTGCACCTCGGCGCCTTCATCGACCGCGACGTCGAGAGCTTTGGGGTCGTGTCGCCGATTTACGACAAACTGAAGGCCGACCATTACCATGTCCTTGGCAATCACGACTTTGAGGTGGCCGATGACCTCAAGGCGAAGGTGCCTGCTGCGCTTGGCCTCACGTCGCGGTATTACCAGTTTCGGCATCACGGCTATCGCTTCATCGCGCTGGATGGCAACGATGTCAGCCTGCACGCCTACCCGGCCGGCGATCCGCGCCACAAGGCCGCCAAGGCCGTTCACGAAAAACTGCCCGACGGCACGCCGACCTGGAACGGTGCCCTTGGCCAAGCGCAGCTCGATTGGCTGAAGAAGGCGCTCGCCGAGGCCAAACGGGTAGGGGAGCGGGTGATTCTGTTTTGCCACTTCCCCGTCTATCCGGAGAATGTGCACAACTTGTGGAACGCCGTCGAGGTGTTGGCCGTGCTGCGCGGGAGTTCGAGCGTGGTCGCGTACATGAACGGGCACAATCACGCCGGCAATTACGGCCGCTTGGACAAGCGGCATTTTGTCACGTTTTCGGGCATGGTGGACACGGAGCGGACGGCCTATGCAGTCGTCCATGTACACAAGGACCGGCTTGAGATTGAAGGGTTTGGGCGGCAGAAAAGCATGACCCTGCCGATCCCCGCGAACGGCGATTAGCGGGCTGCCTTGGCCAGCGGTTCCTCCTCGAACTGGCCGTGGTCGCGGAATTTTTCGTACCGGGCGTCGAGGCGCTTTTTCAACGGCATGCGCTTGAGCGCTTTGAGGTGCTTGAGCAGGTGTTTCCTCAATGTGGCAGCAGTGGCCTCCGGGTCGTTGTGCGCGCCGCCCATCGGCTCGGGGATGATCTCGTCCACCAGACCAAATTGTTTCAAGTGATCCGAGGTGATCTTGAGCGCGTCGGCTGCGTCCGGCGCGGCGGCGCGATCCTTCCAAAGGATGGAGGCGCAGCCCGCCGGGCTGATGACCGAGTAGTAGGCGTTCTCCAGGATGAGGACGCGGTCGGCTACGCCGATGCCCAGCGCCCCGCCGGAGCCGCCCTCGCCGATGACCACGGCGATGACCGGCACCTTGAGCGTCATCATTTCGCGCAGGTTGACGGCGATGGCCTTGGCAATGTGGCGTTCCTCCGCGCCGATGCCGGGAAAGGCCCCAGCCGTGTCGATGATCGTGATCACTGGCAGGTCAAACTTGCTCGCCAGTTTCATCAGGCGCAATGCCTTGCGGTATCCCTCAGGGTGGGCGCAGCCGAAATTGCGCATGACATTTTCCCGCGTGTCGCGTCCCTTCTGGGTGCCCATGACCATGACCCGGTCATCGCCCAATCGGGCGAAGCCGCAGACCATCGCCTTGTCATCGGAGTACAGGCGGTCGCCGTGTACCTCGGAAAAATCGTCAAACCCGAGCCGAATGTAATCGAGCGTATACGGTCGTCGTGGGTGGCGCGCCAGTTGGACCCGCTGCCACGGGGTGAGATTCGAGTAAATGCTCTTGCGGGTTTCCTCGATCTTGGCCCGGATCTGGTCGGCTTCGTCCTGAAAATCGACCTCGACATTGTTCGGCAGCGCCGTCTTGGTGAGTGCATCGAGCTTGGCCTGAAGGTCGACGATGGGCTGCTCGAATTCGAGGTGAGTTTTCATTCCGGGATTGCGTTGGCCGCTGGGCTGGGATTGTAGTGCCAAGGCGCGCGAGTGCAACCTGATTCAGGAAAGGTTGACCCTGGCAACGGCCGGTTTTAGCCTCCGAGTGTCCGTGCCACGCAGGGTGCGTTATTGTCGCGCAGGGAGTAGACGGAGTGGGTACGATTTAATAAGGCATCCGAGTAATCCATGCCGCGAAACCGTGGCATACCTGATGCTAAATTGATGTTGAGATGAGACTGACTTCCATTTTGAACAGATTGACAACCAAGCGCTTGGCCAAGCGCTGGATTTTGGGTTGGGCGGTGGCGCTTGGCCTCGTGGCGATCCCAAGCGAGGCCGCCGGGCAAATCACCATCACCACGAAGGACATGTTCACCAAGGAGGGGCAGTACTACAAAATGTACTCGAACTTTGTCGGGCATTTTTCAGAAGCGCCACAGGAGGAGGTGGACGTGTTTGACTACATCGGCGAGGCCGGCGAGGATCAGGTTTGGGATTTTCGCGAAGGACCGGAGGATGAATTGATCCAGTTCGACTACGTGAAACCCAGTGCGATTGACACTGACGTGGTATTTGAGGAAGCAACCCTCGTGGAGCTTGCGACATATGGCTCGACTGGAAAGCAGAAAAGTCTCTTCGTAGACTTGAAGCCCGGAGTGGGAAGGTACGTGTACGGGTTCCACGACGAGAGCATTGACGAGAAGAATCCCGCGATTGCATTCAGCGGGCGCCTTCTCGATTTTCCCGCTGTCATCCAGTATAACGACGAGTGGAGGGCGTCGACGTCTTACGAGTACGTCACGCGTTCCGAGTTGTTGGATTTCGATTCGCCGACCAAGATTGTTTACGAGTCGGAGATGAAAGTGGACGCCTACGGGATAATCATGCTTCCCGGGTTGGGATTTCACGATTGCCTTCGCATCAACGAAGTCGTCAAGAATGTGGCGTTTGTGAAGATACCGGGAGTTATAGACGACTGGCAGGAGGCCATCACCCAGTTTACCCGCAATTACTATTGGTTGTCGAAGGACATGGGAATTGTGGCTCAAATCAGTTCATCTCCGGAATCGGTGCCACCGGCCGATGAGTTTTCAGTCGCCAGCGCCCTTTGGCGGCAATTCGAGAACAACCACGGCAAATCCATGGAGACCGCCCAGCCGGTGGAGGGGCTGGAATTGTCCCTTGATCCGAATAAAAACCGGATTTTATTGAGCTGGAAAAAAGCCGAAAATACGGTTGAATATCTGGTGCAATACAGCGATACTTTGACTCCAGACAGTTGGAGGGAGTTGAAAAAAACGACCGGAAACTTTGTTTTAGACGATATTTCCTCCGAAAAGTACCGGTTTTACCGGGTTGTGTCGCTGGAATGACGATATGAAAATGCAGGTAACCCAACGCTTGGCCAAGCGGCCGGAGCGGTGTCCCGCCGTGAAGTGGCGGCGGGGAAGGGCTGCATTCACACTCATCGAGCTGCTGGTGGTGATCGCGATCATCGCGATCTTGGCGGCATTGATGCTGCCCTCGCTGATCCAGGCCAAGAGCGCAGCCCGAACCGTCGCCTGCAAAAACAATCTTCGGCAATACGGCATCGCTCTGAATTCCTATGTCGGGGATCGTGGCCATTACCCCGTCTACAACTTCGATCCGACCGATTCAGAGGGCGAGAACCAGAAGTATTGGCATGATCGGCTTCTTCCATATATTGGTGCCGATTGGGCAGGGCAGGCGCCATTCACGTGTATGGACTACAAGGGCGTCACGATCTCGGGCAACGACAACGCCGTCGCGCTGGGCAGTTACGGTTACAACGCCTTTGGCGTCAAGCTTGGCTACAGCAAGCTTGGCCTCGGTGGCACGTACAGTCACACGATCATCAGCGGACAACTGGACGATGCACCGACTGACGGTTCCCGCATTCGCGATTCGGATGTGCGCTCGGCTGCGAACATGATCGCGATCGGGGACACGACGCTGATCTGGCTGACCAAGCCGATGATTAAAATGTTGTACGGGCAGGATGGCGAGGAGGGTGCCAGTGGAATGGCGCACTTGGACATCAACTACCGCAACTTCGTTCAGCGCAAGGCGTACCCGTTGAGCGGCAAGATCATCGACGCCACGGAGTCTCGCCACGGCGGCGGCTACAACATCACCTTCTGTGACGGCCACGTCGAGGCGATCGATCGGAAGCGGCTTCATGAGCGAAGTTTCAGGGCGCTTCGACGGTGGAACAACGACAACAAGCCGCATTACGACTTGTTGAGCGAGTACCAGTCCTGGCGCTAATCTTCAATCGAGCCGAAGCCACAACACCTTCAGGTGTGCAGGCTCCTTCGCGGTGACCGGGAAATCCGGTGGCTGCTGCGCTGTAAACGAATTGACGATTTTTCGCCCGCTCGAGCGGATTCCCCTTCTAACATCTTCCCTGAATTTTTTCGCGGGATAACCGCCTGCGTTGCAGCAGGCAAGCAGCATCCCGCCAATGCGAACCAGTGCCGCCGCCGCCTTGGCCAAGGCGGGGTAGTCTCGCTTGGCCTGAAACGACCCGGACTTTTTTGACCGCGAAAAAGTGGGCGGATCGAGGATGACCAGGTCATGTTTATTACCCCGCTTGGCCAAGCGCTTCATCCAGTCAAGCGCATCGCCATAAATGAAATCGTGATGGCCGGGATCGATCCCGTTTAGGCGCATATTGCCCTGGCCCCACTCCAGGTATTTGCTTGAGAGGTCGAGGTTGGTCGTCGCGGCACCCACGCGGGCGGCGCAGACCGAGAACGCGCAGGTGTAGGAGAAACAATTGAGCACGGTGGAGTTCGCCGTGGCGGATTCGAAAACCGGGAAGCCGGGTTTGATTCGGTTCCTTTGGATGCGCTGACGGTTCTCCCTCATATCGAGAAACAACCCGGTTGAATAGCCCTCGTTCAGGCTTAGTCGGAATATCGCTCCGTTCTCCCGCACTTCGAACGTGTCCGGGGCTTCGAGACCCATTACAAGTCGCGGGGAGGCGCTTTTCTTCGTACTCGCCTGTACCAGCCGGTTGAGTTGCTTGTAGTAAACGCCGTTGAGGTTGAGTTTGTTTTTCCACTCCTTCGCTGCGTCGATCTGCGGGCCGGTGAGAGGCCGCGGCGATTGCATCAGCAGGAAATCGCCGATTCGATCCACGTACAAATCGTCCCAACCATCGGCCTCGCCGTGGATGAGCCGGTAGGCGTTGGTTTCCGGGTCGCGCCCGGCGCGCAATTTGTGAAGCGATGAGGGTGACTTGCTCAATGGGCTACCAAAAATGCCACTGCGACTTTTCCGCAAAGCCGAAGCCCTGCGTCACCACCCATAGGCCGAGAAGGAGGTTGGTGATGGCGTGCGCGGTGATGGCGTCGCCGATCCGGTTCGTGCGGATGACCAGCAGTTGATAAATCATCCCGCACACTACCCCGGCGAGCCAATGTTGATGCGTCAACCCAAAGATGACTGAAGTGACCAGGAACGCCTTTGCGTTAAACCGGTTGTGAGGTGTGCAGATCCAGTTTGGTGCCGCGATGTAACGGTACAGGAACGAACGATAAAAAACCTCCTCGAGCAGCGGCACCAGCAGCGTCGAGCCGGTGATACGCACGCCGGCAAAAAACAAAACCATGGCGGGCGCGGTTTCGAAGCGGGTGGGCAGATTCCATGTATCGTCCGGTTGACTGAGTTTCGGGTAATCGATATCAAGCAGCACCCAGATCGCAAAGACCAGTATCCCGGCAACCAGTGCCTCGAGGCTGACCGCCCAGCGCATCTCCGGCACCAGCGGCCAGATGATCCAGACCAGCCACGTCCCGGCGACGCACTTGGCTGCGTAAATCCAGTAATGCGACTCATGCCCGAGACTGCCCTGGCAGGCGGTAAGCAGGAGAAAAACGACGAACGGCAGCACCCGCGCCAGCAGCGGTGAAGCCTGCAATTTATCGGTCAATCCTTTCATCGCCGCAAAATTGAGCGCGTCGCATTGAGGAACTTGGCCATCTCCGCCTCCGTACCGATGGTTATGCGCAGTCGGTTTCGAACCTTGGGCGAGTCGAACCAACGGGTCACGATGTTGCGTTGTCGCAGTTGCCGGAACCACTCCTCCGCGGTCAGGCCGGTTGGCCGGGTAAAGAGGAAGTTGGCCTGACTTGGCAGCACGTCGAAACCTAGTGTCTCCAGCGCCGCAGCCGTTTCCTCCCGCAACCGAACGATGCGCCTGAACTGTTCCCGGTAATAGCGGGTGTCGGAGAGTGTGGCCAGCGCGGCCGCTTGGCCAAGGCCGTTTACGTTGTAGCTGTCGCGAATCCGGTCGAGCGCACTGATAAGGGCCGGGTGACCGACGAAGTAGCCGACGCGCTGGAAGCAGAGCGAGTACGCCTTGCTGCACGTGCGCGACACGATTACATTTGGGAATCGCTTGGCCAAGCGCAGCGCGTGTTCGTCGGCGAAGTCAACGTAGGCCTCGTCCAGTATCGTCACGCCGTTTTGTACCGCGCAAAGCTTGGCCAGGTCGCGCGTTGCGTAGCCCCTGCCGCTGGGGGCGTTCGGTGTCGTGATGTAGGTGAGTGCTGCATTCAAATTCCAGTTGCTGTTTCGCAGGGCGTCGTTGTCCGGCAACCCAAAGTCGGCGGGCAGCTTGACCTCGTTGCGGCGCGCGCCGTGGATGCCGGCAAGAATGGAATAAAGCGAGTAGCTGGGGGTAAAGTATTGGATGGTTTGTTTCGCCGCTTGGCGACGGGTGGGCGTGCCGGCTTGGCGCGGTTCGACGAAGGCGCGCGTGGCCAGTGCAAGCAACTCGTCGGAGCCGTTGCCGACGATGATGTTTTCCGGTTTGCAGCCGTGGAACTTGGCCAACGCCTCGCGCAGCGGCTGCGCGGCTGGATTTGGGTAGAGGCGCAACCGGTCATCGGACGCCGCGCGGATGGCTCGGATCACCCTGGGCGACGGCGGTGCCGGGTTCTCGTTGGTGTTGAGTTTGATGAGGCCGCGGGTGATCGGCTGTTCGCCTGGGAAATAGCAGTGCAGTGTCCGCACTAGGGGGCGGAGCAATCGATCCGGGGAATTGACTTTGCGCTTGGCCGTCATCGGCTGGGTCAATCCTCGAGCCGGAGTTCGGCGGATCGGCCGTGGGCGTCGAGTCCCTCCATCTCAGCGAAGGTGCGAAGCGTATCGAGCGACTTGGCCAAAGCCGGGCGACTGTACGTCACCACGCTGGTGCGCCGCTGGAACTGATCAACCGTCAACCCTGCGAACGATGCCCCGGCCCCACCGGTCGGCAGCGTGTGGCTGGGGCCGGCCATGTAGTCGCCCAGGACGGTCGGCGACCATGGCCCGACGAAGATTGCCCCGGCGGTGGTGATTTGTTTCACGGCCGGGCCGGGCTTTCGGAGCATCAGTTCGCAATGCTCCGGCGCGATGCGGTTGGCCAGCGCGATGCCGTCGTCGATAGATTTGAACTGGATCAGCCAGCCGTTTTTCCTTAGCGCGTGCTCGATGAATTCGCGGCGGGACAGGGCCGGGAGTTGGCGTTCTATCTCACGCTGAACGTCGGCGATGAGCTTTTTCGAGTGAGTGGCCAGCCAGACGCGCTCGTGCCCGGAGCCGTGCTCCGCCTGAGCAAGTAGGTCGGCTGCGGCGAGCCTCGGGTTGGCGGATGCGTCTGCAAGGATGAACATCTCGCTTGGCCCGGGCAGCAGGTCGATCGCAACCCGGCCAAACAGCAGCCGCTTGGCAGTGACCACATAGGTATTGCCGGGGCCGAAGATTTTCTGGACCGGGCGAATCGTTTTCGTGCCGTGCGCCATCGCGGCGATGGCCTGTGCGCCACCAACGCGGTAAACCTCGGTGGCACCCGCTTGGCCAAGCGCGGCGAGCAGTGCGGTGTTGACCCGGCCGTTGCTGTCGCAAGGCGTGCAGGCAACGATCTCTCGGCACCCGGCGACCTTGGCCAGGGTGACGGTCATCAGCGTGGTCGAGGCCAACGGCGCGGTACCGCCCGGGATGTAGACGCCAACCCGTTGAAACGGGTCAAATTTTTCGCCGACCAATCCGCCCTGAGGGTTACGTGCTTGCCATTTTTTCCGTAGTGACTGCCTTGCGAAGAAGGTGACATTGGCCTTGGCCAAGCGGATCGCCTTGCGGGTGCGGGAGTTGATCGAGGCCCACCCTTGATTTAACTCGGTGGGGGTGACCCGGAGCCTTCGCGGGGTCAGTTTTGCCCCGTCAAACTTTTCCGTGAACTGAAGCAGCGCTTTGTCGCCCTGCTGCCCGACGGCCCGGATGATTTTCCCGGTGCGCTGCTCAACGGCCGGGTCAAACAGGCTGGAGGCGGCGATGAGTTTGTCCAGTTTGCCGGGGAAGCCGGAATCCGTGTGTCGGATTAAATTCATCGGCCGGGAAGATAGGGGCATAGGCGCGGAAAAGTCAAAAACAGCGGGAGGCTGCAGGGTTGTCAAGCCTGTTTCTGTGCGGAGAGGAGAGAAAAAATAAATTTTAGGTTTGACGAGACAGGATGGCTTATGTCGTTATGACTAATCTGTTTTATTGAGTTAGCAATGCCCCGGAAATCGAAGAAAAATAAGCCGGTTGTCAGTTCCGCGAAAGCGTCCAAGTACGACGCGCACCACAAGGTGATCAACAGCACCTACGGTGACTTCGCCGATTTGCGCCATCAGTTGTCCGAGTCGAAGGAGGACGTGGCCGAGCGCTCCAAGCTGCTCGAGATTTTCGCCACCTGCAACGACTCGCAGCGATCGTGGTTGTTGCTGGAGGATTATTTCGACAAGTTGAACCTTGCCCGCAAGGACTTCAGCCAGGACGACTGGTGGGCCGGCATGTCGCAGACAAAGGGGGACACGCGGCTCGAGGACCTCGCGCTGGTATTCATGAAGTCGGGCCGCTCCGTCCCGAACGAGTTGATGCCGCACGCCAACTTTTCGCGCTTCGCGCAGGTGGAGCAGGCAGAGAAGGATTACCAGTTGTTCAAGGGGCTGGAGGAATGGATGTTTCCCCCTTCGCCGTCGCACCTGGATGCTCCGCGTGCCTCGCTGCGCGTTGTGGGCCGCCTGGTGGAGGACATGGAATTGCAGGGGCTTCACAAGTTCGGGATCGAGATTCACGTCATAAGGCCGCGCACCGGCGACCGGGTGAAAACGCTCGACGACATGGCCGACCTGACGATGCGCGCCGCCCACGAGCAGGAGCTATTTCCGGCGGATGC
>CAYWMH010000087.1:0-9347 GCA_964459315.1 uncultured Verrucomicrobiota bacterium | reverse complement strand
GTACTCCTGCTCATTCCATTCCGGCATGGTCTCGCCACCTTTGGCCGGGGAAACGATGGAAGGGGTTTCCAGCATCTGGGTTGACCCGGTATTCAACCAACACCCAGCCCCGCCGATTGTTGTGCCAAAAAGCGGGTCAACTCCAGCAGGGCGTCGCGGTGGGCGGATTCATGCAACGCCCCCAGCGCGTCGCGGGCGTCATCAAGGCAGGATTCCAGTTTGGACTGGGATTGTTCCAATGCATTGAATTCGGACAGCCAGCCGCGCAGGATGTTCAATTCAGCATCGTCCCAGCGCTGGATCATCTGGTTGAGTTGGGCATGAATGTCCGGGCCGGCTTGCTCGCACAGCAGGATCACCGGGAGGGTCGCCTTGCCGCCGGCGATGTCGGTGCCAAGCGACTTGCCGGCGTCGGCCTCCGAGCCGAACAGGTCGAGGCAGTCGTCGTAAACCTGATAGGCCGTGCCCAGCGCCATGCCGTATTCGCGCAGCGCCTGCGTCTGATCCGGGTCGCCCCCGGCGAGCGAGCCGCCGAGTTCGCACGCGAGCGCGAACAACTCGCCGGTCTTCATCCGTAGCACCTTGAAATAGTCTGTCTGGCCAAGCGCGAGGTTGCCCTGCTGTTTGTTTTGCAGAATCTCCCCGGAGCAGACTGTTCGGGTGGCGGTAGAGACGGCGCGGCAGACATCGGTGGACGGAAACTCCGCCGCCAGCCGAAGCGCGTTCGCGAATAGGCAGTCGCCGACGAGCACCGCCGTGGTGCTGTCCCATTTGCGGGCCAGCGTCGGACGGTTGCGGCGCAACGCGGCACCATCCATGATGTCGTCGTGCAGCAGCGTGGCCAGGTGCACCATCTCGATGATTACGGCTGCCTTGACGGTGTCGTCGTTCCAGCCGCCGATGCTGTTCGCGGCCAGGCCGGTCAGCGTGGCGCGAAGCTGCTTGCCCTGGCTGGCGAGGGCGTACTCGGCATATGGCGCGATCCCGGGATCGAACGCCGTGACCTGCGCGGCCAACTGCTGCCGCACCTCCCCGAGAAACGGGGTTACCATCGCCACGATCTCCTGCCATTCGGCGGTGAGTTCCTGCGAGATGGGGGATTCCGGAAGCGGTGTAGGCTGGGCTTCAGCAGCAAACATGCTGGGGAAAAGGTAGTGGTTGGCGAAGCCCAAGTCAATCGCTGCCCGCTTGGCTAAGTCGACGGTAATGGACGATGTCGAACGCCTCCGACTCACGCAAAATCTCGCCGGAATCGAAGATCGACTCGAACTCCGGGAAAAAGGCGTCGCCCTCCACCTCGCGCTTGACCCGCGTCAGGTACAGGTCGGCGCATTGGTCAAGCGCCTGGGCATAAATCTCGGCGCCGCCGCAAATAAAGATCGTGCGATCGCGGTACGCCTCCGCTTGGCCAAGCGCCTCGAGGCTGTCGAGCGTCCGTACGTCAGTGACGGAACCGGGGTTGCGTGTGAGCACCACGGTCTCACGCCCGGGCAGCGGCCGGCCGATCGACTCGTAAGTCCTGCGCCCCATCGCCAGCACGTGGCCCATCGTCGTCTCCTTGAACCACTTGAAATCCTCCGGCAAATGCCACGGGATCGTTTTGCCGCGCCCGATCACCCGGTTGAGCGACATCGCGGCGATGGCCTTGAAGGGATGGGCGGACATCGTTCAGACCGCGATCGGCGCCTTGATCGACGGATGCGGATCGTAGTTCCGCAACTCGAAGTCCTCGAAACGGAAAGCATGAATGTCCTTCACCTCCGGGTTGATTGCCATCGTCGGCAGCGCCCTTGGCTCGCGCTCCAGTTGCAGCTTGGCCTGGTCGAGGTGGTTCGAGTACAGGTGCAGGTCACCGAACGTGTGGATGAATTCGCCCGGCCGGAGATCGCACACCTGCGCCACCATACGCAAAAGCAGTGAGTACGACGCGATGTTGAACGGCACCCCGAGAAATAAATCCGCGCTGCGCTGGTACAACTGGCAGCTCAACACCCCGTCGCACACATTGAACTGCACCAGCGCGTGGCACGGCGTCAGAGCCATCTGGTCCAGTTCACCGGCGTTCCACGCGCTGATGATGTGCCGCCGGCTGTCCGGGTCATTCTTTAACCCGTCGATCAGCCGGTCAACCTGGTTCACCGAGCCGCCGTCCGGCGTGCGCCAGTCACACCATTGCGCGCCGTACACCCGGCCAAGGTCGCCGTTCTCGTCGGCCCACTCGTCCCAGATCGTCACCCCGTTATCGTTGAGGTATTGGATGTTCGTGTCGCCCTTCAGGAACCACAGCAACTCGTGGATGATCGAGCGCAAATGCAGTTTCTTCGTCGTGAGCACCGGGAAGGTGTCGCCCACCGGGAACCGCGCCTGTGCCCCGAAAACCGACAGCGTGCCGGTGCCGGTGCGGTCGCCCTTGGCCCGGCCCTCGCTTAAGACCAGCCGCAACAAATCAAGATACTGAACCATGACCGCGCGGAATGTAACCACCCCCGTCCACCCGGTCGAGAACGGGCATCACTCAAGGATGGCGAGGACGGCTTGGGCGGCGCGCGGGGCGGCGCCCGGTTGGCCAAGCCGGGTGGCGACCCGGTCGAGGCCGTCGAGGATGCGGGTGCGCTCGGCCTTGTCCCGCAGCAGGCGCAGGCTGGCCTCGGCGAGGTTGTCGGCGTTGGCGGCCGACTGGATGAACTCGGGGAAGAGTTCCTCCCCGGCGAGCAGGTTGGGCATGGCGAGGTACGGCACCTTCAGCAACGCCCGGCCCAGCGCGTGGGTCAGCGGGCTGGTCTTGTACAGCACGACGGTTGGCACCCGGAACCAGGCGCACTCCATCGTCACCGTGCCGGAGGAGGCGATGGCGAGGCTTGCCTGGCCAAGCGCCTTGGCCAAGCCGCCGGCCTGCAGGTCGATCTCGGTGCCGGTCGGAATGTGCCGTCTGGCCAGGTCGAGCATCTCCTCCCTGGGCAGCACCATGCGGAGGCGTGTCTTGATTTTTTCGGAGAAGATCACGGCCGCCTCGAGCATCACTGGCAGATGCTTGTCGATCTCGCGCCGCCGGCTGCCGGGCAGCAGCAGCAAGGTCGGCTGCTCGGTGAACAGGTCAGGGTCGAGCGGCACGGTTTTTTCGGCCGGCTTGGCCACGGGATACCGGTCGACGAGCGGGTGACCGACGAACTCAACCGCGAACGACGGCACGCGCTCCGCGTACCAATCCTTCTCGAACGGGAAGATGGAGAGCATCAGGTCGATGTCCTTCGCGACCTGGTGCACGCGGCCCTCCTTCCACGCCCAGAGCTGCGGCGAAACGTAGCAGATGATCTTCGGCTGCCACTCGCGGAACGCGCCGTCTCCCTGCGCGTTGTACCGGCGGATCGCCTTGGCGAAGCGCAGGTTGAAGCCGGGGTAGTCGATCAGCACGATGGCGTCCGGCTCGCGGCGGGTGGCGAGCTCGAACAGGTGCCGGAACAGGCGGCGGAACTTGAAATAATTTTTCAGCACCTCCCAGATGCCAACGACGGCGTGTTCGCTAAGGTCGAACTCCGGGCGCAGGGAGGCGGCCTCCATCCTCGGGCCACCGGCGCCGATGAAGTCGACCTCGTCTCCGCCGGGCTGGCGGCGGATCGACTCGATCAACTCCGCGCCCAGCAGGTCGCCGCTAGCCTCGCCGGCGATCATCAGGATCGTTTTGCGCCCGTTACTCATGCGCCTTCTCCAAACGCCGCCGCCGGTTCCGGCAGTTTGCGGGCGATTTCCTCCAGTCGATAGCCGAAGCCTGGGCCGGTGAGTGTGGAGAGGTCGACCTGCCCGCTGCGCCGCCGGTAAATGCCGGGGTGCACCCTGGCCTCGGCCGCGGATGCCTCGGGATAAAACTGCATGCTGTTCGTTTCCACACCCATGATCGTGCCGGTTCGCATGGCCAATTGCACGTGCGGAATCTGCGCCAGCATCGGGTTTGTCAGATCCTGCACCATTAGCGTCATGCCGTGGGCCTTCGCCCAGCAGGCGCTGAGGATGGCGCCGGTCTGCGTCTTGCAGGTCTTGAGCGCGACACCTGTCCAGCCAAGCTCGCGCCCAAGCCGGATCAGTTTCCAGTCGTGCGCGCTCTCGTCGAGGAACAGCGGCTTGCGCGCCGAGACGCTGTGCACGTCGATCCGGTTTGACTCCAGTTCGTACGGGAACGGCTGCTCGACGTACAGGATCATGCCGTACAGGCGCGGCTGCTCCGCGGCAAGACGGTCGAGGATCTCGTTGACGTACGCGGGGTCGTTGACGGTGCAGTTGAAATCCGCCGTCAACCATAGCACGTCATGCTCAATCGCGATCGCGCCGACCTTGGCCAAGCGGGCATAGTCCCATTCGGCGTCGTTGCCGCGCAGCTTGATCTTGAGGCATGTTAGGCCGTCTGTGCGGATCCAGTCGGAGAGCAGCACCGGGTGGCCATCGTCCGGTTCGTTGCCGGTCAATTCGCCTTCGTCGAGCGGGTCGAGTCCGCCGACGAGATGCCAGGCAGGCAGGGTGGAGTGCGGGTTGGCATCGAGAAACTCGGCGGGATAGCGGCCGGCAAACTCAACTGCAGAGTCGTTGGCAGGATCGAGGAATTGGCTCAGGTCGCAGCTGAGAAATTCCGCCGAGTAGGTTTCGTAGGTCGGCCGGCCAAGCGCTTGGCCAAGCGCGTCGTGCAGCGCGATGTCGAATGGCGAGCAGCAGACGAGTGCGGCGAGCCACGGCATCGGCTCGCCGGCGGGGCAGTCAGCGTTGAAGGCGTCGAGCAGCCTGGGCAGTTCGGTTTGCTGGAAGTCGTGGCCAAACTCCAGCGGGTGGCCAAGCGCGTCAAACGTCGCCCATGCCTTGGTCAAGCGGATGCAGAACTGCTTGAGTGCGTCGTGCCGCGGCTCGTATGGCACGGCGCTTGGCCAGACCCACTGGACGCTCAGCGGCGTCTCGCCCCAGCCGGTGGCGGTGGCGCCGTTGGCCAGGCGGACGGTGAGGCGCACGCGGGCGCAGGTGACGTGGGTGAGCGTTTCGGGACCGAACTTGAGCGGCACCCGAGTCTCGACCGGCAGGAAAAACAGCTCGGCGGCGGCGACGCGAATATCCGTCGGCTTGGCCATCAACGGCGGTTGCGGCCGCCGGCGGGGCGGAGTCTTGTCGGGTTGGCGTCGTCCTGTTTTTTCGTTTTATCCTTCCAGAGGATTCCCCACAGCCCTCCTTGGTTGAGCTTGGTGCTGACCTCGACGAGGTTGCTCGAGAGGGTGGAGAGGTTGTTGGCCAGTTCCTTGTCGCTGAACATTTTGCCGGCGAGGCCTTCGCCGCGTTCGGCGGCGGCGGCGAGGTTGCGGAGTGACTCGGTCGTTTGGCGGATGTTGGCGAGCGACTCGTCGATGACCGCGCGGTTGGTGGCAACGAGTTGCTGCATGTCGCCGCCGGCGGCCTTGAGTTGCTCGGAGAAGGAGACGACGTTGTTGACGGCGTCCCGGATGGGCGGCGTGTTGGTGGTGATGAGGCGGTTGACGCTGGCGATGGTGTCGGTGGCTTTGGCCGAAATCTCGCGTAGATTGCTCAGGCCGGCGGCGAGGTTGGTGAGGGTCTGCTCGTCGAGCAGTTTGCTGTCGACGCGCTCCACAATGTTGGTGATTTGCGAGGCGACGGTTTTGAGTTCGTCCATGAGGTCGGTCGCCGAGCGGGCCGTGCGGACGAGGTCGAACGATTCCTCGCAGGCCACGGTGGCGCCGTCCTCAAGCGGTGGCATCTTATTCGCACCAGGGATGACACTGATGTACTTGTCGCCGAGGAAGCCAGCAGTCTCGATGTAAAACTTGGCGTCGGCACGGATTTCGTATTCGGCCTTGATCTTGACGTCGAGGGTGACGATGGCTCTGGCGGTATCGAGGTCAATCGCGTTGACTGTGCCAACCGGCACGCCAGCCATCATGACGACGGAGTTGCGCTTGAGTCCGTCGACGTTCCTGGTGGTGAGATGCAGCAGGGTGGTGTCGGTGAAGGGGTTGGTGCCCTTGGAGAAGTTGATGACCAGCGCGGCGGCCAGCACGAGGGCGATTGCCAGGAATAGGCCAACTTTCCATTCTGTTTTCGCTTTCATTTTCTAGAATTCTAGATCCTTAGGATTGGCGATCCCGTTGACAAACTTGTGAACGACTGGATCGGTGGAGTTGAAAATTTCCTCCGGCGTGCCGTTGGCGTGGATGACGCCGTGGTGCAGCATCATCACGCGGTTGCCTACGCGGCGCATGCTGCGCGTGTCGTGTGTGACGACAATCGAGGTGCAGTTTAGTTGGTCGCGCATCTTGATGACGAGTTGGTCGATACTGTAAGCCACGACAGGATCCAGCCCGGTAGTCGGCTCGTCGTATAGAATGATTTCTGGTTTGTAAACGATGGCTCGGGCCAGGCCGACGCGCTTCTTCATCCCGCCGGAAAGCTCGGCCGGTTTTTTGGCCTGCGTGCCGCCGAGGTCGACCAGTTCGAGGGCGTCGGCGACGGTTTCCCGGATTGCCGCCGGGGACAAGGTCTGCTCGCGCCCAAGCAGAAAGCCGACGTTTTCCTCCACCGTCAGAGAGTCAAATAGTGCTGCACCCTGGAAGAGCATTCCGAACTTACGCCGAACCTTGATGAGTTCACGCTCGGAAAGGTCGGCAATGCTTTGGCCGTCGATTTTTACGTCACCTTCGTCAGGCTGGACAAGTCCGATAATGTGTCGCAGCAGCACGCTTTTGCCGCAGCCGCTGCCACCTATGATGACAATCGATTCGCCCTTATCGATCTGCAGATTAACTCCATGCAGGACCTGTTGCTGCCCGTAGCTCTTGTGCAGTTGATTGACTTCGATCATTCCTGATAAATGAGGAGTTTGTTCAGAACGAGCGTCACGAAAAAGTTGGATACGAGTATGGTGATGGAGGCCGCGACCACTGCCTCGGTCGTGGCCTTGCCGACGCCCTCGGCACCCTGGCCGCAATGCATCCCCTTGTGGCAGGCGATGGTGGCAATGATACCGGCGAATATGAACGCCTTGATCAGCCCCATCCAGATGTCTGTCGACCAAGTGTAGAATGTCACGTTGCTCCAAAGGAAAACGGGATCAAGACCGAGTAGGAATACTGCCACCACCATGCCGGAAACGAGGCTGATGGCGATGGCCTCGGCGGTGAGCAGCGGCAGGGAGATAAACATGGCCAGCAACCTCGGGGAGACGAGGTAGTCGACCGGGCTGGTGGCGAGGGTGCGCAGTGCATCGATCTGCTCGGTTACCTTCATCGTGCCAAGCTGGGCGGCCATCGCGGCGCCGACGCGGCCGGCGATCATCAGGCTCGTCAGCACCGCGCCAAGTTCGCGGGCCATGGCCACGCTGACCACCGACATGACGGCGCTGTCCATTTTCACCTTGTGAAACTGGATGTAAAACTGGGCGCACATCACCATGCCGGTGAACGCGCCGGTGAGCAGGACCACTGACTGGGACTTCACACCGATGAAGTGCAGCTGCTCCACCAAGTCGCGGATGCGGAAGCGCTTCGCAAAAATGGCGCGCATCGTATCCAGGAACAGGACGGAGACACGACCAAAACTGGCAAAAGCATTCTTGAGTGGGTTTTCAGCGGAACGGCCCATGAACAGTCACACACGTTGTACCAATCCGCCCGGCCGGTGGCGAGTACGCAATCCGCCTGCCGCTTGGCCAAGCGGGCATGGGTGGATTAGCCCGAGACTTTGGAGTCTTTGTCCTTGGCCTTTTTTTGGGCGAAGACCAGTTTGTCGTTCTTGGCGGAGATGGTGGTTTTTTCGCCCTCGCGCAGGTCGCCCCGGATGATCTCCTCGGCCATCGGATCCTCGAGGTATTTCTCGACAGCCCGGCGCATGGGGCGCGCGCCGTAGGTGGGATCGTGGCCTTTCTCCAGCAGCAGGTCACGAGCGGGATCGTCCAGTTCGAAGTGAATATTGCGTTGAGCCAGTCGCTTCTGAACCTTGGCCAACTCGAGATCGAGAATCTGGGTGAGTTCCTCCCTACCCAGTGAACGAAACACGACGATATCGTCGAACCGATTCAGAAACTCAGGCCGGAAAATCTTCTTGGCTTCCTCGGTCAGGTTTTCCTTCATCCGCTCGTAGTCCTGCTCGTCGTCGGGGGCGGTGAAGCCCATGGTGGCCCCCTTTTTGAGGCGCTCGGCTCCGACATTGGAGGTGAGTAGTATGATCGTATTGCGGAAATCGACCTGTCGGCCGAAGCTGTCGGTCAGCTTACCCTCCTCGAGGATCTGGAGGAGCATATTCATGACGTCTGGGTGGGCCTTCTCCACCTCGTCGAACAGCACGACGGAGTACGGGTTGCGGCGCACCTTCTCGGTCAACTGGCCGCCCTCCTCGTAGCCGACATAGCCCGGGGGCGAGCCAACGAGGCGCGACACGTTAAACTTCTCCATGTACTCCGACATGTCGAGCTGCACGAGCGACTTGCTATCGCCAAACATGTTCACGGCGAGACTCTTGGCCAGCAGCGTCTTGCCGACGCCGGTCGGGCCGAGCATCATGAATGCACCGATTGGTCGTGCCGGGTCCTTCAGGTCGGCGCGGCTGCGGCGAAGCGCCTTGCAGAGCGTCTCGACGGCCAGGCTCTGGCCGATGACGATCTTGGAGATCTCTTTCTCCATCGAGAGAAGTTTCTGCACGTCGCCCTGTTCCATCCGCTTGAGCGGGATGCCGGTCCACTTGGCCACGACGTGCATGATGTCGTCCTCGCCCACCTCGACGCGGGCTTCCTCGTTGTTTTTCTTCCATTCGTCGAGGGTGCTCTCGAGTGTTTCCTTGGCCTTCTTTTCCTCGTCGCGCATGGAGGCCGCCTCCTCGAATTTCTGGTCCTTGATGGCCTGCTCCTTCTTGGCGCGGGTCTCCTCGATGGCTGTCTCGAGGTTTTTGACCTCGGGCGGCCGGGTCATGGCCTTGATGCGGGCGCGCGCCCCGGCCTCGTCCATGATGTCGATCGCCTTGTCCGGCAGGAAACGCCCGGTGATGTAGCGCTCAGAAAGCTTGACGGCGGCCGCGACGGCGTCATCGGTGAGGTTCATCTTGTGGTGATCCTCGTAGCGGGGGCGCAGGCCCTTGAGGATGTCGATGGCGTCGTCGATGGAGGGCGGTTCGACCTTGACGGACTGAAAGCGGCGCTCGAGGGCGGCGTCCTTCTCGATGTATTTGCGGTATTCGTTGAGGGTGGTGGCGCCAACGCACTGCATCTCGCCCCGGCTCAGGGCCGGCTTAATGATGTTGGAGGCGTCCATCGTGCCTTCGGCGGAGCCGGCCCAGACGAAGGTGTGTAGCTCGTCGATGAAATGGATGACGTT
>CAYWMH010000086.1:0-9383 GCA_964459315.1 uncultured Verrucomicrobiota bacterium | reverse complement strand
CAGCTCCCGCGGCGCCCCCGTCGCCGACGCCGATGCGGCGAGCGCCGGGCCTTGTAGTCAGCAAGCCGATGGTGCGCAAGTTTTTTGTTGGCCTCGCGCCGACGGAAATTGGTTTGGACGACGCGCGTGCGCCCCCCATACTGCGCCGCCTCGTGGGCTGCGTTTCGGAACAACCCGATACCAAAGCAAACCGGCTGGACTCCTTCGTCAGCCGATACTGGTTCCTGGCGATGCTGGTGTTGATGATCCCGGCGGGGCTGTGGCTGCCGGAAGGCGGCCGAGCCATCAAGGAAACCGGCTGGGTTACGCCGGTGCTGGTGGGCCTGATGATGGCTGTCTCCGGCTTCACGCTGGACACCGGCAAGCTGCACCGGCAGGCGGCCAACTTCGGCGCGATCGCACTGGTACTCCTTTCGACCTATTGCGTCGCCCCGGCAGCGGCGTACGGGTTGGCGCTTTGGCTGCAACCGGTAGACAACCCGCATTTCCTGACTGCGGTGATGATCATGGCGGCGCAGGCGAGCAGCCTCGCCTCGGCGCTGGCGTTGACGGTGCTGTCGCGCGGCAACCAGGAACTGGCGCTCATCTTCACGCTGCTGTCGAGTTCGCTGACCGTGGTGCTGACCCCGCTGATACTGCAGGTGAGCATCGGCTCCTCGGTGGCTTTTCCGCTTGGCCAAATGATCCTCAAAATGCTGCTCGTGGTCGTGGTGCCGGTTGCGCTTGGCCAAGCGTTGCGCCGGTTTTTCTGGGTGCGAGCCAAGCCGGTGCTCCGGGGCATTCGGCTGGTGCCGCAGTGGATTATCCTTGTTTTCGTCTACTCCGGTTTCTCGGTGGCCACCGGGCAGATCAATGGCGACGCCGACATTGTGCTGCGAATCATCGTCGTCTCCGCGCTACTGCACGCGATCCTGCTAGCGTGGAACTTTGGCATTTCGGTGCTGTTGCGGATGGACAGCGGAACCGGCACGGCGCTCGTGTTTTGTGGCTCACAAAAAACGCTGCCCAACGGCATCTACCTTTGGCAGCGCTTTTTCACCGACAACCCGATCGGCGCGCTGCCGCTGGCGCTGTATCACCTGATCCAATTGATCGCCGACACGCTGCTCGTGCCGTTCTTCGAGCGGCGAAATCAGTCGCGCATCCAGTAGCGCAGCGGCGAGTGGCGTATGAGGTCGATGAGGAACTCGTTCAGCCGGGCGGCCTTCGGTTCCTCCAGTCGCACCGTGGCCAGGGCAGTGAGCAGCAGCACCCCGGCCACCCCGGCGAAGTAGACGGTGTATTCGTTCCACTCAATCCCAAGCCAGACCACGTCCCTCCCGGAGAGGAGGTCGATCATCAGCCCCCAGAGCGTCGGCGACATTCCCATCGCGAGGTTGCCGACCACGGCGAACACCGCGAAGTAATGGCTGCTGCCGAGCCGGGGCACCGTCGCCATGGCCAGGCGCGTCATCGACATGGTCACGCTCGCCAGTAAGCCAAAGCTGAAGTAAAGGCCTGCCACCACGAAGAAGTTGAGCGGCACCACCCCGCCGGCGATCAGCCCGAAAACCGCCACGCAAATCAGCCCGATGGCCAGGCCGAAAAATATGACCGGCCGGCTGCCCATCCGGTCGAGGCGCGCCTTGAGGAACCAAAGTGTGCCCAGCGCGCCGACGAACTTGGCCGCCGAGGCGAGCATGATGTGGTTGTCCTGCATCCCGGCCTCGGCCTTGAGGTACTTGACCGTGAACGCGGCCAGACCGCCGAGCGCGATCGCCATGAAAAGCTCCACCCAGAGCAATTTTCGAAACAGCCGGTTGCCGAAAATCTCAGCCCACGGTGCCACCTGTTTTTTGCCGGCCTCCTCGCTGGGCGGCGCGACGGCCGGCACGCGGAGGATGAAGTAAATGCTCCCCGCACCGGCCACGACGCTGAACGCGAACAGAACGCTGCACTCCCCGCTCGTCGGCGCTTGGCCAAGGTACGCCGCCACGAGCAGGAACGCCACGAGGCTGCCGGCGTTGACGAAGGCGCCCTCAAACGTCAGGTACCGGCCGCGGATATTCTCCGGGATCAACCCGCGAATCCACGGGTACCACGCGCAGCTCGCAATGCCGCGCACGACGTTAAAGGCGAACAGAAGCACCAGCACCAGCGCGAGTTGGCTCTGCTGATTGATCACACCGTCCAGCAGCGGCACGAACACCAGCCCGAACGCAAACACCAGCCGCAACGACCAGCCGGTCGCGATGAACACCTTGTACCCCCACCGCCCGACATGGGCGGCGGCCGGGATTTGAAAGATCACCATCAGCGGCGTCATCCCGGCAATGAGGCCCATCACCGTGGCGCTGGCCCCGAGGCTTTCCGCGTACAGAAAGATCGGGCTGTCCATGATGATCTGGCACGACAGGAAATTGAGGAAAAAAAACCAGAAGAGGCTTTGCGTGCCCTCGGGGAAAGTTGGCCTGACGGCGTGGTCGCTCAAGGCCGGTCAGTGGGCCACAGTTGCCGCCCGCGGGTCAAGCGGACGGCTCAAAATCCGCGGCCTGGCTTGCCGTTGGATCGACCCGGTCGCTGCTGGAGCAGACCACTGCGCGTGGACGGCGGCTGCCATTCCCTCGCCTGGAACAGCAATGGCGTCTCCCGCCGCGCGGCCGGCGGCGGCCCGCCAAAGCCAAGCGACGACGGGCGACTGCCCGATGAAGGAGCAGCGAGCCCGGCGGGCAGCTTGAAGACGGACGGCGAGCCGCCCGCGCCCACCCCGGTCACCGGCGTGGACGGTTTCGCGGTCAAGCCGCCGCCGAAGCTCATCGGGTCAAGGCCAAGCGCGCGCTTGCCCACTCCCCCTGTGCCGTTGTTGAACAGGTTTTTGCCGGCAACAAAGCCGCCCCCGTTTTTTTTCTGCTGCTGAAAAAAACCGGGACGGGGCGTGGCTCCCGCTTGGCCAAGCGCCTGGCCAACCACCGGTCGGCCGCCCTTCTGACCGGCGCGACTCCGCAATGCCTTGAACGGATCCGCCGACTTGGAACGCTTGCTCGCAAACGGCGAAAAATCGGCCAGCGCCGTCTTGGCCGCAAACGGCGAGTTGGCAAGGATCAGCGACGGCTCCTTTTTTTTGCCACCCTCCTTGAATTCATCGGTGTTCAGTTCGAACTCCGGCTCTGCCCGCTTTTCCTCCTCTTCCTCTCCCGGCAAATGCTCTGGCCGGTTGCGCCGCTTGTTGTTTTTGCGGGGGCGTTTTTCTTCTTCACTCGACCGGATAAAATCGTGCACAACGCTGCGTGACTTGCCGTACGGGTTCCGGCGCCCGCCCTCGGTGATGCCGAGAATGTTCCCCTCGCGCGACCACTCCTCCGCCGCGTCTCCGGAGTCCTCCTCTTCGCCCAAGTCCTGAAACATCCAGTTCTTTTTCTTGTCAAACAGATCGAGCAGTTTCCGGGTGGTCGCCCGGTCGAGGGCCGGGGCGCTGCCGGTGTAGCTAACGGTGCCGACGCCGCTCAACGACTTGGCCCGACTCAGGCTGCTTTGCCCCACGCCGGGGCGGATCTCCTCCGTTCGGTTCTTGATCGCGGCCGGGCCGTTCGACGAGAAAAAAATCGCCTTCTCCGCGAAACCGACCGGGACACAAATCCACCCGGCCAGCAGGCAGGCAGACAAGGCGACGGCGGTTTTGGCGTTATTTTTCAATGCAGGAACGGGGCGGACGATAGTTGACCCGTGATTGGGACAGGCATCAGCGGCCGGTTGTTCAATTTTCCCCCGCCGAGCCGGACAGGAGACTGATCGGGTTGGTGAACAGAAGCGAGTTGGGCACGAGGATCGTTTCGCCGTCCTGCTCCAGCCGCGTGTAGCGCAGGTCAATGGCCGACACCCGCCCCTCGAAAGTCTTGACCTTGATCGAGTCTCCCACGCTGAATGGACGGTGGATCAGGATCAGCACCCCGGACAACAGGTTGCTGATCGAGTCCTTCAGCGCGAAGCCAACCGCGAAGCCGGTCAACCCGAGGCTGGCCACGATGGCCGAGACATCGATGCCCAGCGTGCCGAGCGACGTCACCAGCCCGACCACCAGCAGCACGATGTACGCGGAGCGGGCCAGCAGGTTGATCACACTCGCATTGATCCCGGCGACCGCGCCGGCCTTGCGAACCACCTTCCGTGCCACAAAGGCCAGCAGCCAAAAGACAAACAGAACCAGCAGCGCGGAGCCGACCCTCGGCAGCCAGTCGGCAGCCATCTTTGGCAAGGCCTCTGTCAAAGACTCAATCACGGGTCGGAAGAGTGTGCGACTCGCCCCAAACGTGCAAGCTCCGCTTGACAAGCCGACTGGCTTGGGCAGCATTTGCACGTGCAATTCACGGTCTTTCCCGGGGGCAATTTTATTGCCGCTTTGCTGTTGATTGGCTGCTCGCTGATCGCGCTTGGCCAAACGGCGACCACCACCCAGGCGACCACCGCAATGAAGGCCGTTGCCGACCAGGTCGAGGCGGACTGGACGGACGGACGCTGGAACCGCGCCGATGTCGGACCGTTCATGAGCGCCGCCATCCACACGCCCCGTGGGCGCACGCTCAAGGGCATCGCGATAAAGGTCGGCGACGCAGCTCAGGTCACGGTCTGTTTCAACACAGAGTTGCTCGGCTACAGCGCGGCGTGGGCGGACGGCTTCCTCGAGTTCGATCCGAGACGGTACGGCCTGATCGGCGGCCCGAAATCAAAGGGCCGCACGCTGTTTGCCAACGGCACTAAGCCCGGCTGGGCGCATGACGGCGAATGGGACGATCCGCGCCCGCGCAAACGCGGCCCGCTCCCCCGTGGCCACGCCAAGTACCGGGGGCTGTACCGGCACGGCAATCGCGTGGCGTTGAGCTACACCGTCGGCGAGACAACGGTGCTCGAGTCGCCATGGGCCGGCCAAGCCGGCGGCCGGCTGTTCCTCACCCGCACTTTTGAACTTGGCCAGGCGGCCACGCCGCTGACCGCCCTGATCGCCACGAAGCACGGTTCGAAAGCGGTGCTGAAACAGATCGACGGCTTGGCCGTCGCCCACCTTTCCGCCGGGGACGAGTCGCTTTGGGTCGTCGCGCTTGGCCAAGGCGCCAGCTTGGAGGCCGAGAACGACCGCGTGCTGCTGACGATCCAACCCGGCAAGTCCGGGCGCTTGGCCAAGGTGTTCCTCCTGCAAGCCCCGCTTGGCCAAGCGGAGTCCATCGTAGCGTTGGCCAAGGCAAACGCCGCGATCGAGCCGCCGGCGCGCCTGGCCAAGGGCGGTCCTGGCCTGTGGCCACCACTCGCCACGCGGGGCATCGTGGGGAAGCCACTTGGCGCGTTCGCGATCGACACGATCCGGCTGCCGTTCGACAATCCATGGGATGCGCTGCTGTTCACGGCCGGCCACGACTTTTTGCCGGACGGCTCGGCACTCGTCTGCACCGCGCACGGCGACGTGTGGCGGCTGACCGGCCTCGATGCCACGCTCGAGAATGTTACATGGCGCCGCTACGCGACCGGCCTGTTTCAGCCGCTTGGCCTGAAGGTGGTCGACGGCCGTGGTTACGTCATCGGGCGCGACCAGATCACGCGGCTGCATGACCTCAACGCCGACGGCGAAGCCGATTTTTATGAGAACTTCAACAACGACCTGCTCTCCGCCGGTGGCGGGCACGCCTACGCCACCAGCCTCGAGACAGACTCGCGCGGCAATTTTTATTTCACCAAGTGCGCCGAGGGTACGGCGCACGGTGGTTCGCTGATCCGCGTCAGCGCGGACGGCGGCAAACTCGACGTGTTCGCGACCGGCTTCCGCAACCCGAACGGTCTGGGCATCGGACCCGGCGATGTGATCACCGTCGGCGACCAGCAGGGCGGCTGGGTGCCGGAGACGCGGGTGGACGTGATGCGTCGAGGCGGTTTTTACGGCTACATGCCGATGCATCATCGCGCCGAAAAACCGGAGACGTACGACCCGCCGTATGCTTTCGTGCCTCGTCTGCTCGACAACTCCGCCGGTGGACAGGTGTGGGTTCCGCCCGGGCAATGGGGTGCGCTGGGTGGCCGGATGATTCACCTGTCGTACGGCCGCTGCACCGCGCTGGTCGCCCTACAGGACGAGGTGCATCCGGGGCAAGGTGCGATGTGGCAACTCCCCGGTCGCTACCTCTCGGGCGCGATGCGCGGGCGGTTCAACCCGCACGACGGCCATCTGTACGTCAGCGGCCTCCGCGGCTGGCAGACGGCGGCGGTGCACGACGGCTGTTTTCAGCGGCTGCGATTTGTCGGTGGCGTGCTCCGGCAACCGATCCGTTACGCCACGCGAGCGGGCGAACTGGAACTCGGCTTCGACGTGAAACTCGACCGTGAACTGGCGGAGGATCCGCAGAGCTATAGCCTCGAGCAGTGGAACTATCTGTGGAGCAGCCAGTACGGCTCCAAGGATTGGTCGATTCGTGACCCGGGTAAAAATGGGCGCGACCCGGTTGTCATCCGAACAGCGGCGTTGCAGCCGGACGGCAAAACGGTAGTGTTGCGGGTGTCCGGCTTAGCGAAGGCGATGCAATTCCAGTTGAAGTATGACATTGACGATACCGGTGGCAAACTTGTCCGAGGCACGATGGCTGGCACAATCAACGAGTTATGACCGACGAACGACCCACCCCCAATCCCCCGCTCTGGCTGGTGATGCTGGCCGCTGCGATGGCTGGCGGCATGGGCTGGGGCATTCGGGGCCAATACGGTCACGAGACAGGTGCAATGATCGCCGGCGTGCTGGTGAGCCTCGTGCTGGTGTTTCTGTTCTGCCCGGGCAACCGATCGATCCACGTTATCCGCGCCGCGGCACTGGGCACAATCGCGATGGGGTTTGGTGGCTCGATGACCTACGGCCAAACCGTCGGCCTGACCCATGACAGCCCGCTCATCGGCAACTGGGAGGCGCTGCGCTGGGGAATGATTGGGCTGGCGATCAAGGGCGGCGTCTGGATCGGGTTCGCCGGGCTGTTCCTCGGCATCGGGCTGGGCGGCAAACGGTACCGGCCATTTGAGATGTTCCTGCTGATGCTCGGAATGCTCATGGCGGTCGTAGCGGGGTGGTGGCTGTCAAATTCACCGCACGACCCCGAAAATCAGCGGCTGCCGTTCTTTTACTTTTCCGACCACTGGCAATGGGAACCGGGCGTTGAGCTCAAACATCGCCCCGAAATCTGGGGCGGCCTGCTCGCAGCACTCGGCTCTGGCATCCTGTACGCCGGATTGGCCAAGCGCGATCGACTCGCCCGTAATCTAGCGCTCTGGGGCATGCTCGGCGGGGCGCTGGGTTTCCCGCTTGGCCAAGCGCTGCAGGCCAGCAACGCGTGGAACCCCGGCATGTACAATGACAGCTTCGTCGGCTTCTTCACGAAATCGTTCAACTGGTGGAATATCATGGAGACCACTTTCGGCACGGTGATGGGCGCGGTGCTGGGCCTTGGCCTGTGGCTGAACCGCCGCCGCATCGCCGTCTCGTCCGAGCCGGACGTCAGCCCCTTGCCCGCTTGGCTGATCGGGTTGCTCCTGTCGGTGCACGTGATGCTGATCGGGCTGGTCGAGTTCAGTAAATTTCACTGGATCGACGGCGTGTACGACCTCGGCGTGATGATGGGACTGATTCCGCTGGTGCTCTGCGTACAGGGTCGCTGGGGGCCGTACCTGCAACTCCTGCCGATCACCCTCCTGCCGATCGCCGGCAAGACACTCCGTGCGTTGGTCGACCCGGCTGCCTTCAGCGTCACCTGGCTGGCCTATCTGATCCTGCCGATGCTGCTCGCCACGACGATCGCGGTCTGGTTCGCGCGACAGGCCAAACCCGGTGGTGAGCACCCGTACTTCATCCGCTGCGCCCTGCTCTTCTGCGTCTGGTTTTATCACTACTTAAACTTTGCCTTCTTCGGCTTCCCCTGGCCGTGGGAGGATTGGGGCGGCCGCCACCCGAACGGGATAATCTTTTTCATCTGCATGCTGGGCATCACCCTCATGGTGTTTTTCTACAGCCCGGAGAATCGCCGCTGGCAATGGAAAGCCTGGCCCGGCGACAAGGATTGACCGCGCTTGGCCAAGCGCACACCATGCGGCCCGTGAAAATCTGCCGTTACCTGACTGCGGACAACCAGGTTCGCATCGGCTTGGCCAAGGGCGAGGATGCCCTGCTCGACCTTACGCCGGCCGGCATTGAGTCGATTACCGCGCTGCTCGAGAGCGGCGACGCGGCCCAGCGTCTGTCCGACTTGAGCAAACTGCCGGAGACACCGCTCGCCGACGTCACCCTGCTCTGCCCGATTGAGGTGCAGGAGGTCTGGGCTGCCGGCGTCACGTACCTGCGCAGCAAGGACGCACGGATGGAGGAGTCTGACTTCAGCGCCACCGCCTACGATCGGGTTTACGATGCTCCACGCCCGGAAATTTTCTTCAAGTCTCTCCCAGAGAAGGTGGTCGCCTGCGGCGAGCCGGTCGGCATCCGCACCGATGCCAACTGGAGTGTGCCGGAGCCGGAGTTGGTGCTGATGATGAATTCGCGCGGAGAGATCGCGGGGTACGCCGTCGGCAACGACATGAGTTCGCGCGACATCGAGGGAGAAAACCTCCTCTACCTGCCGCAGGCCAAGGTGTACCACCGCTCCTGCGCAGTCGGCCCGTGGGTTCGCGTCGGCGCCACCGAGGAGGAGGCGCGTGAATGGGAAATCAAGATTCAGATCGAGCGCAGCGGCGGGAGTGTTTTCGACGGTTCCGTTGGCGTGAACCAAATCAAGCGCGGCTTCGGGGAGTTACGGGACTTTCTGTTTCAGTCGCAACTGTTCCCGTTTGGTTGCGTGCTGCTCACCGGCACCGGCATCGTGCCGGGAGACGACTTCACGCTTGAGGAGGGCGACACCGTCCGCATCCACATCTCCGGGATCGGTTGCCTGAACAACCCCGTCGTCCGGGTTTAATCCTCAGCCGCATCGGCCGCAGTTGCTGGGATTGCCGGAGCAACTGGGCGGCTCGGGATCCGGCCCGTCGCCACCGGCGGCAAACACGGAAAGTTCCTTCTTCATCCAGCGCGAGCCGCAGTGCGGACAGTCCGGCACGCCCGCTCCGCTGCCCGATCGCACCAGGTGTTCGCTCCGCTTGCGGCACTTGCCGCAGGTGTACTCGTAAAGAGGCATCGCCGGCGGGGATTAAACTTCGGACGATCGCCCGGCGTCAACCCCATGTGAATGCAACACGGGAGGGGAAAGTCCCACCCCGCTTGGCCAAGCGGGAGGGCGTCAGGAGATGGGGTAATCCTCGATCTCGGCAGTGACGCAGATTTGCACGGCGGCGTTGAGCGGCATTTCGTCAACACCGATGGCCAAGCGTGCGTGGCGGCCGCGCTCGCCAAAGATGGT
>CAYWMH010000085.1:0-9409 GCA_964459315.1 uncultured Verrucomicrobiota bacterium | reverse complement strand
ACGCGCCCGCCTCAAGCGCCGCGCCAGCGGCCGGGTGGATCACCGCTGAGTCCCACGGCTATCCCCGCCTGTTTTTTTATGAACCCCTACGCCAAAACAGGGAGTAGTGAGCCGGCAAACCCGTATGTTAGTTTTATTGATTAGTAGAGCACCTAGTTCAACACCTCCTCCCCAGCCGATTTGGTGCTCATGCTCTACGACGGCATCCTCCGTTTCCTGAACAACGCACGGGGCGGATTCAGCATCGAGGACCCCGTTGAGTATCACCAGACAATCAACGAGAATCTGCAGAAAGCCCAGGCTATCATCCGCGAGTTGCGTTCCAGCCTTGACGTGGAGAAATCCAACGAGTTCGGGGAAACCATGAGCGGGCTTTACGATTATTTTGACCGCCGGCTGCAGGAGGCCAACATGGAAAAAATACAGGAGCCAATCGACGAGATTTACGACCGGGTGATGGTCATCCGCAACGCCTGGGACGAGATGGTGCAGCGGGAAATCAAGGGCGTGGCTGCTCAGCAGCAACCCGAGCCATCCGGCGAGGTCGGCACACTGGACCTTTCCGGCTAGCCGATGCCACTCATGGATCAACGAAGCCAGTTGCTCGACTTGCGCGACAAGCTAAAGGAGTTTTCCAGTATGGAGCAGCAGGCGGTCGCTGAGGGCGATTTCTCCCGGGTGGAGCAGGTTCAGGATGAAAAGCACCTGATCCGGCAACAGATTGACGCGCTCGAGCCGCTTCCCGACGGAGGGGTGTCAAGCCATGCCGCTGCGGAGCCGGTCAAACAGGCGGTCTCCGAGATCATGGCGATGAATCAAGAGAGCACCCAGCAGTTGCTCCGGCGGATAGGTGCACTCAAGGCCGAGGCGGAAACCCAGTCGCAGACCCGGACTACCCTTCGCCGCGTGCAGGGCGCCTATGTGAGGCGGCTTCCCCCCGTCCACTGGGAAGCCAGCACCTGATTCGGAGCCGGTTTCGGAAAAACGGATTGACCCGATTTTCCACTTGGCCTAGTTTCTCCGCCCGGTTTTCCGGGCTTCCTGCGCTTGGCCAAGCGCTTGGCCAAGCGATCACGCAACCATGCGACACACCATTTCAGTGCTGGTTCAGAACAAGTTCGGCGTGCTGACACGCGTTGCCGGGTTGTTTAGCGGCAGGGGGTTCAACATCGACTCCCTCAACGTCGCGCCAACGCACGACCCAAGCATGTCCCGCATGACGATCGTCACCCGTGGCGACGACTCGACACTTGACCAGATCGTCCAGCAATTGAATAAGTTGATCGACTCGATCGAGGTACAGGAGTTCCGGGACGGCGAGTATGTTGATCGTGAACTGGTCATGGTACGGGTGGGGGTGGATTCCCAATCCCGTGCGGAGGTGATGCAGGTGACCGACATCTTTCGCGCCAAGATCGTGGACGTGCAGCCAGAGAGCCTCACCATTGAGATCACCGGCAGCGAGAGCAAGGTGGAAAAATTCCTAGGCTTGATGGAGAACTTCGGAGTGCAGGAATTGACCCGAACCGGCAAGGTGGCCTTGCCGCGCAAATAATGTTTTAACTTAAAAATCATGGCAGCAAAAGTATATCACGACAAGGACGCGGACCTGAAGGTCCTAAAGGGCAAAACCATGGCGGTGCTTGGCTTTGGTTCGCAGGGCCACGCGCACGCGCTGAACCTCAAGGACAGCGGCGTAAACGTCATCATCGGTCTCTACAAGGGGAGCAAGTCGGCCAAGGTGGCCCGGGGCAAAGGGTTCAAGGTGTACACCAACGCCGAGGCTGTGAAGCGGGCCGACGTCATCTTCGTTGCCGTGCCGGACACGCGGCAGGCGGATGTCTACAAGAACGACATCGCGCCACACTTGGCCAAGGGCAAGACGCTGCTCTTCTCGCACGGCTTCGCCGTCCACTTCAAAACCGTGGTGCCGCCGAAGGACACAAACGTGATCCTCGTGGCACCCAAGGGGCCGGGCCACATCGTCCGCCGCCAGTTTGTCGAGGGCAGGGGGGTCCCCAGCCTTATTGCCATCGAACAGAACGCCGACCGGCAAGCCAAGAAGATCGCGCTCGCTTGGGCAAAGGGCATCGGCGGCACGCGCGCCGGGGTTATCCAGACCACCTTCAAGGAGGAGACGGAGACCGACCTGTTTGGCGAGCAGACCGTCCTTTGCGGCGGCACCAGTGCGTTGATTCAAGCCGGCTACGAGGTGTTGGTCGAGGCCGGTTACCAGCCTGAGATGGCTTATTTTGAGTGCCTGCACGAGTTGAAGCTGATCGTTGATCTGATCAACGAGGCCGGCATCAGCGGCATGCGTTTCTCCATCTCCGAGACGGCCAAGTGGGGCGACGTGAAGGTAGGCCCGAAGATCATCGATTCTGGAGTGAAGAAGCGCATGAAGGAGGCTCTCACCAACATCCAGAACGGCAAATTTGCCAAGGCGTGGGTGCGCGAATACAAGGGTGGCTACAAGCAGTACAACAAGCTGCTCAAGGCCGGCGAGAAGCACAACATCGAGAAGGTGGGAACCCGACTCCGCTCGATGATGCCGTGGATGCGGAAACGCACCGTCAAGGGCGCCCAGGCGGCCTATTAATCACCGGCGGGCGCAACCATTTGCGCCCCATGGTGTTTGACAGAACCGTGATGCCGAAGAAAAGGGCGGTTTCGATCTGCGGGATAATCCCAGTGCTGGGGGCGCTTGGTCTGGTGCATGGCGGATTGTCCGCGGCGAAAGTCTCGACAGGCGGCTCCAACCCGTACCTGACGATCACCGATCGCAACGCGTTTGATCTGACTGATGCCCCGCCGCCGTCGAAGGCCCCGCCGCCGGAGCCGCCGAAGGAACTCGACCTCAAGTTCACCGGGATTTACCGCTTGAAGGGGGTAGAGAAGGCCTGTCTGGCATTGGTCGATTCTAGCGCCAAGCCGCCAGAAACGAAGTACCTGCAACTCCCCGTGGGCGACAAGGATGGCTCCATCGAGATCACGGCCATCGATGCCGTAGCCGGCACGGTCAACTTGATCAAGGACGGAAGCCCGCTTGAGTTAAGTCTCAAAAACGATGAGCACACCTACAAGACCTCCGTGGCCAAGGCCCCGTCGAAGTCGTCCAAGGCCAGGTCATCCAGTTCATCTTCACGTTCATCCAGCAGTTCGCGGCCGACCAGTGGAAGCAGTTCTCGCTCGGCCAGTTCCCGATCTGGCGTCGGTTCCTCCAGGGGAGGATCCAGCCGCTCCGGCGTGCCTGGTTCATCGAGGTCGATCCGTGCCGTTCCCAGTCGTGTGCGGACTTACCCGACACCGCCGCCCATGAAAGGGGGCGATCCGACCGTCCAAGCCTTGGAAATGATCCATCAAAAGGATCTGGCGGAAAGCAAGGGCGTTCCCATGCCGCCGTTGCCGTTTCAAGATCAGTTGAACGATGCGCCCAATGGAGACGGTGCGCGGGATGGGCGTCCGATACCTCCTGTGCCCGGTGATGGTCCGCCACTTCCGCCGATCCCCGGAGGTCCACCGCTTCCGCCGGTACCGCCGGGTGGTTGATCAGTATTTTTCCAGCAGACTTGTCGAGTCGGTATCGACGTAAAGCGTGGCCTGCGGTTGGGTTCGCAGGTAGGACGCCGGGCAATCCGTGCTGATTGGTCCTTCGATGACAGCCTTGATCGGTTTCGATTTCCGTGTTTCGGGTGCCACACAAATAACCTTCTTCGCTGAGCAGAGCGCCGGCACCGTGAGGGTCAGGGCATATTTCGGTACGGTTTCGAGGTTGGGGAAGTGCCCTTCGTTGACCTGCTGCATACGGCACGCGACATCAAGCTCCACGATTTTTACCAATCGTTCATCCTCAAAGTTTGCCACAGGCGGATCGTTAAAGGCGATGTGGCCGTTCTCGCCGACCCCCATGCAGCAGAGGTCGATCGGCTGCGCCTTGAGCAATGCCTCGTAACGCTCGCACTCCGCGATCGGCTCGGGCGCATCGCCGCCGAGGTAGTGGAATACCTTCGGGTTGACTTGACTCTCGACTCGTTCACGCATGTATCGGCGAAAACAGGCGGAGTGATTTTCGTCGATGCCAAGGTATTCGTCCATGTGGAACAGCGTCATCTTGCTCCAGTCGATCCCGCCTAGGTCAACGAGGTTTCGGAGAAATTGAATCTGGGAATTGCCCGTGGCTAGTATGGCGGTCGCATCGCCCTGACGCTTGATGATCTCGACGAGATAATCGTGCACGGTCTGGGCGACATCAGAGGCCATGTCGGCTTCAGTGGCATAAATCCGGACGGGCAGGGAATCGGCGGTAAATGTTTTAACAGGTTGAGCGCTCATATCGCAGGTGGAACAAGGTGGCTTGCCCTAGCACGAATTTCAAGGTTTCTGCAAAAATACGCTTGGCCAAGTTGACGCTGCCGGCAAACAGGGGTAGCTTCGCCGAGGGGTCGAGATGAGTGAAAAAACATTGACAGAACCGGTCATCACGGTGACCGAGAATGCAGCCCGGCAAGTGGGCATCGTCCGGGCCAAGGAGCCGGAAAACACGGACAAAACGCTGCGTGTCTTCGTCGAGGAGGGCGGCTGCAGCGGCCTGCAGTATGGCATGGTGTTCGACGAAAAACGAGATGACGACCTTGCACTGGAGTTTTTCGGCGAAACCGTGCTGGTGGACAACTTCAGCGCCGGCTACCTGCGCGGGGCGGTGGTTGATTACCACGACGACCTCAATGATGCCGGCTTCAAGATTAAAAATCCGAACGCGAAGCAGTCGTGTGGCTGCGGCAACTCGTTCGAGACCTGACCTCCCTCTTCGCGCTTGGCCAAGCACCGTTTCAGCTTCCTGTCATCTGCGAGCGCAGCACACTGTACACGTCCGTCGATTTGATCGTGTCGGCTGCGAGTTGGGCAGATTTTGAAATAAGGATGGGCCAGTCCGCCGGATCGCTTGGCCGGCAGCCGTGCGAACCCCTAACCAGCGAGGCGTCCAGCGGGATCACATCCATCAGCATCCGGAAGCCGAGTTTCTTCTTCAGCAGCTTGAAGATTATCCGAGCCTTCGAGCCGCGCGCCGGATCGGTGAACAGTTCCACCGGGTCGTAGCCCGGCTTCCGGTGAATGTCGACGCACCGCGCGAAATCCGGGGCCACCGCGTCATCCAGCCAGTAGTAGTAGCTGAACCAGATGTTCTCTGCGGAGATGGCGATGAGATCACCGGCCCGTGAGTGGTCGATGCCGTTGGTCTGTTTCTCCGCTTGGCCCCAGACTGTCGCCACGCCGTCGGTGCTGTCTAGCAGGCTGCGAACCTCGCTTTCGATCGACTTGTCATTGATATAAACGTGGGCGACCTGGTGGTCGGCCACGGCGAACGCACGGCTGTTTCCGCAGTCGAGTTGCTCAAGGCCAAGTTCCTCCTTGATTGTGATCCAGCCTTGCTCGCGGAACAGGCGATTGAGATGAATTGGTTGCTCAACCGCCGTGATGCCGTACTCGGAAAGCAGAACAACCTGCACGCCGCGCTCTTCAAAAAAACTGATCAGTCCGCCTGCGATCCGGTCGATGCGCCGCAGGTCGTTTGCAATTTCCGGATGCGTTGGGCCAAGGCGTTGCAGGTTGTAGTCCAAGTGCGGCAGGTAGACGAGATTCAGCGTCGGTTGCTGCTGTTTCTCGATCCATTTGGCCGCGTTGGCGATCCATTCACTGACTGCCTCCGGCTTCCCGTCAGATGATTGCCGTCCGGCCATCGGCCCCCAGAACGTGCGGAAGGGGAACTCGCCCAGTTCCGACTTGAGCGCCGACCGCAGCTCGAACGGCCAGGTGTAAATATCGAAATGTTTGCTACCGTCGGCAGGATAAATCGGGCGCGGCGTCGCCGACCAATCCACGTCGGCGTACATGTTGAACCACCAGAACATCGTCGCGCAGGTGAAGCCGCCGTTGCCCAGGCGGAGGTCATGCCACAGTTTGGGTGACTGCACGGTTTGGTTAGGCTGTTTCCAGAACGTGACCTCAGCCAGTTCGTGGTTGTACCAGCCGTTACCGACGATGCCGTGGTCGCTGGGACGTTTGCCGGTGAGATAGTTGGATTGCGCCGTGCAGGTTACGGCGGGGAAGGCCGGATCGATGGTCGCCGCTTGGCCAAGCGAGAGGAATTTCGAGATTGCAGGGGTGTGTTCGCCAATGTGGCGCTCGGTCAGGCCGCCGACGATGAGGACGGCGGTGCGTTTCACGGCGGGGTCAGGCCCGGGCGGGGATGACGGTTTGCACGCGGCCGGCCTGTCGGTCGCGCAGTTCGTAGATCGACTCGACGACGATCGGGAGGTTCATCTCGTGCACTTCGAAGCCTTGGCCAAGCTCGCAAAGCAGCGTGATCGTCAGGTCGCCGCCAAGGTGTTCCCGAAACTCCTCCAGCCCATTGATGACCTGCAGCGTGCCGGACTCATCCTCGTGCAGCAACTCGTTGGCAAACAACTCGAACCCGAGCCGCTCGAGCAGAGTCAGAATTCGATCCGCCGCCTCGCGGGGGAGATGACCCATCCGTCGGGTATAAAGGACATCCAGCGCGATGCCGATGGCCACCGCCTCGCCGTGTCGAATGCGGTACTCGGAGAGTTGTTCGAGTTTGTGGGCGGCCCAATGGCCAAAGTCAAGAGGCCGGGCCGAGCCAAACTCAAACGGATCCCCCGAGGTGGCAATGTGGTCGATGTGCAACTCGGCACAGCGCCGTATCAGTCGCTGCATCGGTTTGGGTTCAAACGCCGCGAGTGCATCGGCTAGGCTCTCAATCCATTCAAAGAACGTCCGGTCCCGGATGAGCGCCACCTTGACCGCCTCGACATAGCCGTTGCGTTTGTCCCGGTCGCTGAGCGAGGCAAGGAGATGGAAGTCATTGATCACCGCGAAAGGCGGAGCGAAGGCGCCGATAAAATTCTTTTTACCAAAGGCGTTGATTCCGTTTTTCACACCCACGCCGGAGTCGGCCTGGCTAAGTGTCGTGGATGGAATGCGAACGTGGCGCACGCCCCGGTGCGCCGTTGCCGAGGCCAAGCCCGCCATGTCCAGCAGGGCGCCGCCACCGACAGCAATCACATAGCTATGCCGGTCGATGTGGTGAATCTCAATCCTGGATTGTATTTCCGAGACATGAAAATAGGAATTCTTAGTCCGTTCGCCCCCCTCAAACTGCATCGGGTCGCAGACCAGCTTTAAACAGTCGTCGTGCTGCTCGAAGTACGCCCGCACCTCCCCGACCAAGCCGGGTTGTGCGCGGCACAACGCCTCGTCCATCACCACGAGCACCCTGTGAATCCGGGAGTCCGCTTGATCACTCAGGATGTCGCGTAGCGTCAGGTTGGTCTTGGAAAACACGTCGTGAGTAAACCTAACCTGATGCCGGTAGCTCACGTCGATCTGTTTGACGATTTTACTCACTGCGTCAGAGGAAAGTGCAGCGTGGGCCAGTTAATTGCCAGTTTATTTGATAGCTTTATCGAACTTGGCTTAGGTCATGGGGGTTTCCCTGTGGGTGGTCAGGTGGTACAACCGCGCCGTCATGTTTCGAATCGTATCTCTCATCGTTTTGTTTGTAGTCGCGTTCCCGTTTGGCCAAGCGGACGAAAACAGCGACCGCTACCGCAAGCAATGCGCTGGCATCATCGCCGCCAAGGGCCAAGCGGAGACCGATGGCCGACTGTGGCGTTTGTTCGAGGCACACTGGGAATACCGGATGATTGCCTCGCCGGAAGCGGCCACGTGGCGTGGTTTTCCCGGTCAGAACCATCGCTGGAGCGACTTGTCGCTTGTAGCCATCGCCGAGGGCAAGGCGGTTGCGCGGCTGACTCTCAAGGCGATTCTCTCCTTCGACCGGGCCAAGTTGAGTGAGGCGAACCGGTTGAACTACGACTTATTCCGGCGCAACGCCGAGATGGCGGTCGAGCGGCAGCAGTTCCCCGCCGAGTACCTCGCCATCAACCAGATGGATGGCCTGCCGCGGGATGTGCCGTCGATGATCGCCATGATGCCGGCCGCCAAGCCTAAGGATTATAACGATATCCTGGCGCGTCTGGGCGGCGTCCCAACGTTGGTCGATCAAACGATCGCACTGCTGCAGGAGGGGTTATCCCGGGGAATCGTGCCCCCGAAAGTGCCGTTGCGTACGCTGCCTGACCAGGTGGCCGGACACCTGCATGACGGCCCGTTGACCACGCCGATGTTGGCCAAGTTCAAGAAATTCCCAATCACCATTCCTGTTGCGAATCAGGCGCGCCTGACGGAGGCGGCCAAGGCGGTCTATACCGATGCAGTGCGGCCGGCACTGAAGCGACTGCACGCGTTTCTGCGTGAAGAGTATGTCCCAAATTGCCGCGAAACAGTGGGGCGCAGCGCATTGCCAAACGGCCTTGCTTGGTACGATTACCAGATTAAGCATTACACCACCACGACGTTAGGCCCGGACGAGATTCACGACATCGGCCTGCTCGAGGTCAAACGTATCCGCGCCGAGATGGAGGCGATCCGCAAACAGGTCGGCTTCGAGGGCGGCCTCCATGCCTTTTTCGACTTTCTCCGGACCGATCCGCAGTTTTACTACGAGACCGCCGACGAGTTACTCGCCGGATACCGGGACATCTGCAAGCGGGCCGACCCTGAGTTGCCCAAGCTATTCCACAAGCTGCCTCGCCAACCGTACGGCGTGATCCCGGTGCCGGCGTACATCGAAAAGTCGGTCACCACGGCCTACTATCAACCCGGCTCAAACGATGCTGGGCGCGCCGGTTTTTTCTTTGCCAACACCTATGACCTGAAGTCGCGGCCGAAGTGGGAGATGGAAGCGCTTGCGCTGCACGAGGCCGTACCGGGGCACCACCTGCAGTTGGCCATCGCCGACGAGATCGACGGCCTGCCGGAGTTCCGCAAATACGGACGCTACACCGGCTACGTCGAGGGGTGGGGTTTGTATTCAGAGAGTCTCGGCGAGGAGATGGGTTTTTACACCGACCCTTATTCCAAGTTTGGCCAGTTGACCTACGAAATGTGGCGGGCCATCCGGCTCGTCGTCGACACTGGCCTCCATGCCAAGGGTTGGTCGCGTCAGCGGGCGATCGATTTCTTCAAGGCCAACGCCGGCAAAGCCGAGCACGACATCGGCGTTGAGGTGGACCGGTACATCGTCTGGCCCGGCCAGGCGCTGGCCTACAAGCTCGGAGAATTGAAGTTGAAGGAGCTGCGCGCCCGGGCAACGTCTAAGCTCGGCAACAAGGTTGATATTCGTACCTTCCACGATGAACTCCTGAGGAACGGTGCGCTGCCGCTTGGCATCCTAGAGCAACGCATCAACAACTGGATTGCCGAGCAGGCCAAATAGTCTTCCGCTTGGCCAAGTTCAACCTGTCTTGGCTGCTAGCCGGCACACCGA
>CAYWMH010000084.1:0-9481 GCA_964459315.1 uncultured Verrucomicrobiota bacterium | reverse complement strand
ACTCCATGCGCGCCGACGGCTCCGACATCTACCGCAGCTTCGTGATTCCGCTCGACCTAAAGGAGAACAAGTGGGTCACCGGCTTCGAGGTGCGGCCCTCGGCCCGCGCGGTGCTGCACCACGTCATTATCCGAATCGACCAAACCGGCGAAGCCCGCAAGGCCGACGGCGCACGTGGGACGCCGGGTTTCAGCGGCATGCGCGGTATCGGCCGCAGCTCGCGCGGCTCGCGCCGGGGCGGCAGCAACGACGTCTTCTCCGGCAGCCTCGGCGGGCTGGGCGGCTGGGCCGTCGGCGGCACGCCCCGCATCCTGCCACTTGGCCTCGCGCGCAAACTCCCCGCCGGGGCCGACATCGTGCTCAACTCCCACTTTCACCCCTCTGGCAAGGAGGAGGACGAACAGACAACCATCGGCCTTTACTTCACCGACAAAAAACCGGAACGAACCCTGATCGGCTTCCAGGTACCGCCCGTTTTTGGGAGCATCTCCGGCATCGACATCCCGGCCGGCGAGAGCAACTACGAACTCACCAGCAAATTCACCACGCCGGTCGACATCGACCTGATCGGTGTCGGCGCGCACATGCATTACATCGGCCACACGGCCAAGGCCCATGCCACCTTGCCGGACGGCACCGTCAAGTCGCTGTTTTACATCGACGACTGGGACTTCAACTGGCAGGGCCGCTACACCTACGACCAGCCGATCCGCCTCCCGGCCGGCACCACCGTCGAGGGCACGGTCTCGTTCGACAACTCGGCCACCAACCCGCACAACCCGTTCAACCCGCCGCGCCGCATCAAGTGGGGACTCGAGTCGACCGACGAAATGGGCAGCGTCATCTTCAGCGCTGTACCCGCGAGCGAGGCAAATCTCGAGGAGTTCAACTCCGCCGTCCGCGACCACGTCGTCGACGAGGCCCGGCTGATGGCCGAGCGCCGGTTCGGCGAACGCGCCGGCCGGGGCCGCGGCGGCCGCGGCGACTTGGCCGAACGATTGGAGCAGTTCCGCAGCAGCCGCCCCGGCAACGGCGACGGCCGTCTCGGCGGCGATTGGCGCGGCCGACTCGGCACCCGCCTCAAGGAGTTGGACAAAAACAACAACGGCGAAATCGAGCCGGACGAAATCGACGACCGCTCCCGCCGCTACATCCGCTTCATCGACACCAACAAGGACGGCCGAGTCAGCAAGGAGGAGCTCAGTCGCCTGAATAGCCGCTGAGGGCCGCGACCAAAAGCTCCAACTGCGTGCGGGCGTGTTCGCTGGAGATAGCGAAACGGTAAAAGGCACCATCGCTCCCCGTCGGGTAACGGATGCACGACGGATAAATGCCGGTGGCCAACAGCCGGCGACGCAACGCCGCCGCTTTTTTTCCGGGACATTCGAGGCTGAACACCGGGAATGCCGTATCCCCGGCCGGCACCCCGGCGGCGAGCAACCGCTCCTTTACAAACGCGGTGTTGCGCCGCAGTCGCTTGGCCAAGCCAGGCCGCGCGCGCAGCAACCCGAGTGACGCCAGCGTGGCCTTGGCCAAGCCGGACGGCAGCGAACTGCTGCCGGTGACGACATGGTTGCCGTCGAACAACGCCGACCGCAGCCAGCGTGGCCCAAGGATCGCCCCGCCGAAACTCCCGAGTGCCTTGCTGAACACGACCGACTGAATCACCCGCCGATTGGCCAGCCCGCAATGCTCGGCGGTGCCGCGCAGCCGGTCGCCCAGCACGCCCGCGCCGTGGGCGTCGTCGATCCACAGCGTGGCCGAGCGCGGCAGCCGCTTGGCCAAGCCGGCCAACGGTGCAATGCGGCCGGTCGCACCAAAGACACCGTCGGTCATCACCACCAACCGCTTGGCTGCGCGGCGGCGGCTGACCCGCTCGGTCAGGTCATCGGCATCGCAGTGGCGGTAACGCACCACCGGGCAGCCGAGAAACTGCGCGGCGTCGCGAAGGCTCATGTGCGCCCGCTCGTCGATGAACGCTGCGTCGAACCGGCCGGCTGCCGCCTGGCCAAGCGCAAGGTTGGCTAGGTAGCCATTGCCAACGACGGTTGCGGTTTCGCTGCCGAAAAACTTTACCAACGCCGACTCAAGTTCGGAGTGCGACGGATGGTTGCCGGTGGTCATCCGTGATGCGCCGGTGCCGAGCCCGTCGCGGGCGGCGGCCCGCGAGTGGGCCTTGAGTAGCGTGGGATGCTGGGCGAGCCGGTAGTAATCGCAGCCGCCAAAGTAGACCAGCCGCCGGCCGCGCCAGCGCACATGCGTGGCCCCGTCAGGCTGGATGGCTCCGCGCAAACTCACGGCTTGGCCGTCGGCGGCGGGTCCAGTGACTTCAGGATGTCCGCCTTCAGTTCGATGTACTGCGTCTCGTGCACCTTGGCCAACTGCGCGCGCGCGGCATCGGCCTGGCCCAAGTGCGCATGGATGCGGGCGAGGTGAATTCGCACCCCCTCCGCCTCAACGCTCGACGGCGCGATCGCGAGGGCGGCGTTCCACGCGGCGAACGCGGCCTTGGCATCGAGCGGCTGCGTGCCCAGTTGCGCCATCGCAGCATCGGCGGCTAGGGAGAAATTTTTCGGGTCGAGCGCACGGGCTTTTTTGAACAGCGCCAGCGACTTGGCCGCAGCCCGGGCGCGGTCGATGAGGTAGTAGCGGGCCGCCTTGTCCGAATGGGAGAAGATCAGGGTGGCGAGGTTGCGGAGGTACAGCGGCTCCCTGGGCGCGAGTTCACCGGCCTTTTCAAAATGCCGCAGCGCCTCGGGGATGTTGCCCTGCCTCCCGTGCGCCTTGCCTAGGTTGTTCCACGCGACCGGGTTTTTCGGCGCCAGTTCGAGCGCCTTGTTCCACTGCGCCATCGCCTTGTTGATCTCGTTAAGGTCGCTGAAAAAACTGCCGTACGCCAGCCGCGCGCGGACATGGCCGGAGTGACGTTTGAGGAACGCCTCGTACGCCACGCCTACCTTGCCGAGCCGCTGGCGCACCTGCAGACTGAGCGACCCGGGATCGGTGCCAGCATGCTTCTCCGCGAGCTTCGCGTTGTCGCGAATCCATTCGTCGACCTCCTTGTGCGCCTTGTCGTCCAACTCGAGCAGTTTGCGAAACTCCCGCTCGACCGCCGACTCAGCCGCCGGCTTGGCCTCCTGCCCCGCCGCCTGACCAAGCGGAAGCAGCAGCGCCGCCATCAACGCCGCGGCCAATCCATGCCAACCGGGATAGGGTTGGGAGGAGGGGGAAAGCAAAATATTTTTTCTGGAACGCAACGACTCCACTTGCACGGAACCGTTTCGCGGATGGGGGTGATTTTCAAGTTCCGAGTAATCGGCTTGAAACCGGAAACTCGAAACTTGAAACTCCCCGAAGTGACCTATTCCGAGGCCATCGAATACCTGCTGGACCTGACCTTGTTCGGCTCGAAGCTGGGGCTGGACAACCCCCGCCGGCTGGCCGAGCTCGCCGACTCGCCGCACGAGCGGCTGCGGTTCATCCACGTCGCCGGCACCAACGGCAAGGGTTCGGTCTGTGCGATGCTCGAGTCGATCTACCGCGAGGTCGGCCTGCGCACGGGGCTGTTCACCTCGCCGCACCTCGTGTCGTTCCGCGAGCGGATTCAGGTGAACCGCGAGCCGATCCCGAAGGCAACGCTGGCCCGGTTGACAGCGCGGCTCCGCGACAAGGCCACGGAGTTCCCCGAGGGCCGCAAGCCGACTTTTTTTGAATTGACCACGGTCATGGCGCTGTGCCATTTCGCCGAGCAGTCGTGCGACATTGTGCTATGGGAGACCGGCATGGGTGGCCGGCTCGACGCGACAAACATCGTCAACCCGCTGGCCAGCGTGATCACAAACGTTGGCCTCGACCACACGCGATGGCTCGGAGACACACGCGCCGCCATCGCCGCCGAGAAGGCCGGCATCATCAAGCCCGGCGTCCCGGCGCTGACAACGACCATCCACCCGGAGGCGTTGGCGGTGATCCGCACCGAGGCGGCAAAATACAGCGCGGAGTTGACCGAGCTTGGCCAAGCGGAGGAAACAATCGACCTGCCGTTGGCTGGGCGACACCAGCAAACCAACGCGAGCTTGGCCAAGGCGGTGGTCGAGCGGCTACAGGCCGAAATGCCGGTGCCGCCTGAAGCGGTGCGCGACGGCTTGGCCAAGGTGCGTTGGCCGGGCCGCCTGCAGGTCGTCCGACGCGGCGTACAGACGTTGCTGCTCGACGGCGCGCACAACGCCGAGGGCGCGGCGATGCTGCGGCGGGCGATCGCGGAGATGTTTGCCGGCGAGTCGCCGGTGCTCATCCTCGGCATGCTGAACGAGAAGGACGGCGCCGGCTTTTGCGACGAGATGGCCCCGTTGGCCAGGCGCATCCTCTTGTCGCCGGTGGACAGCGGCAACTCGGCCGAGCCGTCGGAATTCGAGACGCCCTGCCGGGCCGCCAACCCGGCGGCGACGGTCGAGTTCGCCGAGTCGCTTGGCCAAGCCCTGGAATCGTGCGCCGCCGAGCCGTTCGTCGTCGTCACCGGGTCGTTTTACCTCGTGGGCGAGGCGATGGAACGGCTCGGGCTGGCCCCGGCCCCGACCCAGGCCGAGCTAAAACTCAACGATTGGGGTACGGCAACGTGGAGTTGCCAGATTTCGGATTGACTCGGCGGGGCGGGATTCGGCATAAGTCGTCGGCCAACGGCGAGGCGCGTTGGTCTATCGGTTAGGACGCCGCCCTCTCAAGGCGGAAAGACGAGTTCAATTCTCGTACGCGCTACCATCTCGCTGACTCTGCGGCCGGCAAACCAATGACTCCCTTTCAAATCATTTTCACTCCCACCGCCGCCGCGGAGTTGGGTACACTGCCCAAGGAGCTGCAGTTGGAGATTCTGGGGGACTTTCGCGGCCTACCAAACGATGTTCGCAGCGATGAGATGGACAACTTCGGTCGGCTTAATCGCGACGGGCGGCACTTGTTCCGTTTCCGGCTAGGCAACTACCGGGTGTACTTTGAGCGGCACGACCTGGGAGTGCTGATTCACCGCATCCTTCACGCGAAAAAACAGCTTAGGGATTTTCTTTACCGCAACAAACTGCCAGGCGGAGAGGACCGTATCCTGGAAGAGACACCGGAATTTTGGAAACTGATCGAGTCGGCCAAGTCGACCGCCTGCTAGGCTACTGAAGATCCTCGCCCAGTTCCACATTCCAGTAGGCCATGTCGAGAAAGTGCCGCCAGCTCTCGTGGTAGTGCATGCTGAAGCGCACCTGCATGAACGGATGCCAACGAGGTTTTCGAGGCTGCCGGATCAGGTGCATCCCGGCCTGCTCCGGCGTGCGGTTGGATTTGCGGGAATTGCACGGGACACAGGAGCAGACGATGTTTTCCCACGAGGTCGGGCCGTCCTGTTGCCGTGGCACGACGTGATCCAGGTTCAGATCCCGCGTGTCATGTTTTTTGCCGCAGTATTGGCAGGTATTTTTGTCACGCTGGAAAATATTGTGCCGCGTGAACTTGACCTCCTTACGCGGCATGCGGTCGTACACCATTAGCAGGATAACACGCGGCAGGCGCAGCTTGATGCTCACGCCTTGGATGCTCTCGGGATCCGGTTCATCCTCGGAAAAATCGGCCCACTGGTGAAAACCGAACGTGTTGAAATCGCCGTCCTCGCTGTGCACGACCTGCGCGTTGCCCTCAAACAGCATCGTCAATGCCCTGCGGGCGGAACAGATGTTCACCGCCTGCCAAAGCCGGTTCAGCACTAGGACCGGTTGATGTAACAACGCTTCCATGGCTGGAAAAAGTGGACGGGACGCTAGCACGCCGGTTTTGCCGGAGTCAAACCTCAACAATAACAACGATTTTGGCCTTCAATCCGGGCCAAGGCGGTGGTAGTGGGGCGGTGGTTTCAAATGAGAAAAATAACCCTGCTCCTCGTCCTCACCTTGCTCGCAATTGGCCAAGCGCAGGCGGCCAAGCGGCCGAACATCCTGTTCATGATGTCCGACGACCACGCTTCCGAAGGCATCGGTGCATACGGTTCTTGGCTGAAGGATTATGTGCACACGCCGGCGATCGATCGATTGGCCGCCGAGGGCATGCGTTTCACCAATGTCTGCTGCAACAACTCCATCTGCTCACCCAGCCGCGCGAGCATCATCAGCGGCCAATACTCCCACGTCACCGGCGCACTCAATCTCGGCTGCGAACTCAAGCCCAACGCCCCTAGCTACATCCGTGAGCTGACGAATGGCGGCTACGAGACCTGCGTCGTCGGCAAGTGGCACATGAAACAATTCCCGCGCGGCACGAGCGACTACGCCGTGACCGTTGGCCAGGGCAGCTACTTCAAGCCCACCCTTCATCGCCCCGGCGGAAAGCGCGAAAAATACCAGGGCTACTACGCCGACCGTTACACCGACTGGGCGCTCAAGTGGCTCAAGCAACGCGACAAGACCAAGCCGTTCTACCTGAGCCTGCACTTCAAGGGGCCGCACGAATATTTTGAGTACCCCGAGCGCTGGGCCAAGCTGCACGAGGGCGTCAAGATTCCCGAGCCGCCCAGCCTGCACGAAGACATCACCAAGACCAGCCCCCTGCTCAAGGGCAAGCATTACTCCGTCATGTACGATGAGGAAGGGCCGAAAAGTTTTTACCTTGTGTACGAGGACTACATCGGCAAGAAGACCGACGACCCGGCCAAGCGGCGTTCGCTCGCTTACCAGCATCTCATCCACAAATACATCCGCTGCGTCGCCGCCATAGACGACAACGTCAAGCGCGTTATTGACCAACTCCGCGCCGAGGGCGTCCTTGACAACACGCTCGTCATCTACACTAGCGACCAGGGCTACTGGCTTGGCCAACACAACATGCACGACAAACGGCTCATCCTCGAGGAGTCCCTCAAGATGCCGCTCATCGTTCGTTATCCTATGGAAATCAAGGCCGGCAGCACCAACACCCGCTTGGGCATGAACATCGACTTTGGGCCGACCATGCTCGACTACGCCGGCGTTGCCATCCCGAGCGTCATGCAGGGCGTCAGCCTCCGGCCCCTGTTGCAGGGGAACACACCAGCCGATTGGAGGACGTCCATCTTTTACGCCTACTACAATCGGTCACCCAAGCATTGGGGCATCCGAACCGACCGCTACAAACTGATCCGTTTCCCCGACACTGAAGCGGTGGAGTTTTACGACCTCGAGGAGGATCCGCAGGAGATGTACAATCGCGGCTCGGAACCCGGTTACCGAAAACAAATCGCCACCACACAAAAACAACTCAAATCCCTCATGACCGACGTCGGCGTATCCCGGGATTTCCTCATCAAAAAGATGGGCAACAATTCCAAGCTGCCACCGCGCATTCACAAGAAGCGGAAGAAGAAATAGTTAGCGATTTAGTTATCGCGCCTCCTCTAGCCTAGGTTGCAACGAATCCAAGTTCAGGTGGAGTTAACAACAAATCATCCTATCGGAGAGACTTGATCCAATTGATGAATTGCTGGTGCTGGTCGGTTTGGAATCGGTTGGTGTCATCGGGGGATTGCCAGGTTAACGCCGCCTCTGTCTGCTTTGGCTTGGCCAAGCGCACTTGGTTGATTGCCTTTGTGATGGCGTCGTGATCAGCGAAACGATCGCGCTTGGGAGTGACGATCAGAGACGGCTTGGGCAGCACTTGGCTAAGTATGTCGTGATAATCAAACGGGATGCTGTTTTCCCTGCCGTCAAACCAGCCGAGCCGTGGCTGCAATGCGTGTAACTCCCACAGCCTCCGATTGCCTCCGATGGCCGCAACTTTGCTCGCATCGCGCAACGGGGTCCATCCGCTAAAACAAGCTATGCCAGCCAAGCGATCGTCCAACGCACCGGTATACATCGCGGTAAGCGCACCGATCGAGTAACCGAGCAGAAAAACACGGTTTTTGTCGAGCTTGGGTATCGCAACACTCGAGGCTCCCCTACCCTCAACGGCAAAGCTCACTGCAGCGCGGGCGTCCATCACCATCCGGCCTAACCGGGACCAGCGCGGGTGGTGTCGATAAAAGTCGCGCCCCTCCAGCAACCTCAGGCCGAAACCGCATTGGTCGTAGGCGATTACTGCGAAGCCGTTCTCCGCCAGCCGATGGTAAACGGTGGTGCCCTGCACGCCGTAACCCTCGTTGTAGCCGCTGTGGTAGGAGAGCGGATGGAGCCAGATCACCACAGGCATATTGTCCGCTTGGCCTTCCTTGAAAAACAGGTTGCCGCGCACGCCTTGCCCAAAGCGAATCGGCACCCGACGCACACCCTTTGGTGTCCAGCGATCGTGGGTCATCAGTGCCGACTCAGCGGCGGCCAGGAACTCTACTTCATCCGGTGCGGTTAAGTTCTCCGGCGCTTGCCCAAGTGACCACAGGATGCGTTCGCGCACCGTTGCCGCGGGATCGACCGACTTGTCGCTTGGTTTTTGTGTGTCGCTCCACTCCTGCCAATCGAACTCGTGAATCAATTCCTCGGTAAAGTCGCTGCGCTTGGCCAAGCCTCGACCCAATGACAGGTCGATCCAATCAAGATTACGTTGACGATCCGCGCGGCTGACCTGTTCCGGCGGCGATCCGGAAGAGTGGCCACCAGACCGATAGTCGATCCGCAAATTTTGCTCCGCACCCAGCAGGCGATAAACTGAGCGTCCCTCTATGTACCCCTTTTCCACGGCGAATGTCGGCTCTGAACCATCATTGTGGGCAGTGTGAATGAGACAGGCTCGCGGGGCGATGAGTGCGTACCAACCGTGGGCATCAATTGGCAGTTCGTTTTCGCGGCCGTTGAAATTTCGGAGAAAGGGCAGAAACCATTCGCTGGGGAAATCCGACGGCGCCTCGGCATAAGTGTTGCGACTAGTGTAGCGGTAGGGGCAGGACGCGGGTGAACCTGGGCTGCGAGCGACGACGCACGTAATGCGCTCATCGAAAGCACCGGCAATCATCGCCTGTTTGCCGTAACGTGAAAACCCGATGATCGCAATTTTGCCGGGCGCAATTTCGACGGCAGACTGATCACTCAAAAGATAATCGATGCAACGGCTGGCAAGCCAACCCTTGGTGCTGATCTCCGTCCAGGTGGCCTTCGGATATTCCTTCCGGATGGTCTGCCAGACACTGTCGTAGCCCGAATAGTCTGCCTCGCGATGGTGACTGTCCACGCCCGGGAACAGGCAGACAGCGTAGCCCCGCTTAAGCGCATCCTCCGCCCAGTATCGCTGATAAAACCGAGGCGCGATCAGCAGCAACGGAAACCGGCCTTTGCCAGCGGGCACCCAAAGTGCCATCTCAAAGGCAACACGATTCGGCGTGGCCAACGTGACGCGAATTCGCCGCCGAGTAGAACCGTCATCGTGCGCTTTTTCGCTGATGACTTTAGTCCCCGCAATCTTCGGTGTTTCGACAGGAAAACTGCCGATGAAATATTTGATGCGCACGGAGCGGATTTCCTCACGCCGCTCTTCCCAATCACCG
>CAYWMH010000083.1:0-9498 GCA_964459315.1 uncultured Verrucomicrobiota bacterium | reverse complement strand
GGGCTGCTCAACGAGAAGCTGTCTGCCACGAAGAGCCGCATTCTCGACGTCGACGTGGCCGAGGAAACCACCGAGCTGGCCCGGTTCAACATTCTCGTCCGGAGCGGCACCACCATGCTCACCCAGGCGAACCTCATGCCCCAGGCCGCCCTCCAGCTGATCGCCTGACCTGATTTCCAAGGAGGGAAAAACCCAGGGAATGCGGCTCTCCAAGTTCGGAGCCTGCCCATTCTCGTGCAACAACGAGGCAGCGCCATCCCGGCGCTGCCTTTTTGCGTTTGGTCTTTACGGCGTCTCCATCACCCACGCCAATAGGTCGGCCATCTGCCCTGTGTTCAGCCCCACCTCCAGCCCCGCCGGCATCAATGACAGGCCGGTCGCCTCGATCGAGCGCACATCAGCCCGGCGCACACTCTTTCTGCTTCCGTCCGGCTGGATTAACTCGACCACGGCCGCGTTCTCGTTTGCGATCATCCCGACGAGCGCCCCATCGCCCTTGGCCAACTGCACGGTGAACAACAGATACTGCGGTGCCACTTCGCGATTCGGGTCAATCAGGCTGACGAGCATTTTCTCCGCCCCATTCGCCCGTGTGGATTTCAGGTCCGGCCCGATGGCACGCCCCACGCCGCCCAACTCGTGGCAGGCGGCGCAGCGCTGTTCGAACACCGCCTTGCCGGTGGCGGCGTTGCCGCGCCGGCCCAACGCCGGCCGATACTGCTCGATTACCCTGGCTCGATCCGGGTTCACCGTGGACTTCGGCTTGAAGACCTGCGCGCGATACTCGCCGGCCGCACCGGTGGAGACCTTGGCCAAGCGGCCCGCCGCCATCGTCTCGAGCCACGAAACAATCAGCGCACCGGCCTTCGACCCGGTAAACTCCTTGTCCGCCGCCAACGACTGGATGATCTCCGCGTGATTCCCGGTGGCGGCATTCAGCGCGGCGACCTCCTGCCATCGATCGCCCGCGCCGTGACGCAGCAGCGTCGCCACCGCGACCGCCTTGCCGGGAACGCGCACCGCCCCAAGCGTCCAGCCAAGCTGATAACGCACCCGCGCATCCGGGTCATTGGCCAGGCGGCGCAGGCCGGCGGCCAAGGGCGAATCGAACGCCGTCTCCGGCTCAGCACCGCCGGGCGCGAGCTTGGGCAAAAAATCTTCCGCCAAGCGCACAGCATGGGCGCGCACAACCGGCGACTCGTCGGCCAGCGCCAAAACCAAGTCGCTGCTCTTGAGCGCCCCCAGCGCGGTCAGCGAGTAGTGGGCATTCATCCTCCCGGTGCCGGTTTGCCCGCGCTTGGCCAAACGGCGAAGCGGCTTGACGGACGCTGGGTTTTGCCGCTCGTAAAGCAGCCGTGCCGCCGTGCTTCGATGCCAGCCGTTCAGATGATCGAGCGTCACAACCAACTCGCCCACAGTCGCTTGGCCAAGCCGGGGCGACCTCGGCTGAGCGAACTTTTCCGGCACGACGCGGTAAATCCGGCCCCGGTCATTGCCGCTGTCGAGGTCGATGTGCTGCTTGATGCCACGCGGCAGCGACCACGGATGCTCGATCACCTCGCGGTACATGTCGGCGATGTACAGCGCACCGTCCGGCCCAACCTCCATCTGCACCGGCCGAAACCAGTTGTCCGTCGAGGCGAGAAACTCCCGGTCGCTCTCGTCACCGGGGCGCTCGGCTTTGAGTTGAATCCGTCCGCCCCGCAGTTTTTTTCGGTGCACCAAATTGCTGCCGCAGTCTGCGATGAAGGCATCACCGCGGAACCGGCTTGGCCAGGTGTGGCCGTCGTAGATCGTCACGCCGGTGGCCGACGTGAAATAACCGGAGGGACGGCCACCGCCCTCCACCGGGCCGGACACCTGCTTGGCGACACGCCAGCGTGTGCGGATCACCCGCCACGCCTCGTCCGGGCTAAGCCGGAACACCGTCGCCGAGGCACCGTCCACCGGGATGTCCACCAACGGCGACGGCGGACTGAAGTTCGGATTCGCCCCGGCATAGCGCCGCTCGTACATCACCTGCTGAATGTGGTGGCTGTTACTGCAGACGAACTTCCGCCCGGCAGTATCGAAATCCATCCCGTGTTGAGCGCCGCCGCTCTCGAGCCGGAAGTCGAGTGCCCGTGGGTCGAACGAGAAATCGCCGCGCCGAAAAGTAACCGTGCCCAACTCCGGCCGGCTAACTGCGCTCACCTTTCCCGGCGTGCCGCTGGCGGTGCCGTGGATGCGATTGTCCAGTCCCCAGCGGAAGCTGTTCATCAGCGACTGCATGTTCAGCTTGGCCGTCTCGTTGCCGAAGCCGGTGAACACCACCCGCCGCTCGTCGGCTCGGGCGTCGCCGTCGGTGTCCTTCAGGTAAAGGATGTCCGGTGTCATGCCAACGAACACCCCGCCGTCGAAACAGGCGACCGCCGTTGGCCAGGCCAAGTCACGAGCATAGACGGTCGAGCGATCGAAACGCCCATCGCCGTCGGTGTCCTCGAGCAGCCGCACCTGGCCAAGCCTATCCTCCCGGTGCTCCGAGTAGCCGATCATCTCGACGACGAACAGCCGGCCGTACTCGTCGAACGCCATCGCCACGGGATCGGCCACCAACGGCTCGGCGGCGGCCAACTCGATGCGAAACCCGGGCTTGAGCGTGAAGGTGCCCAGCGCCTCGGCCGGCTCGGTCGGCTTCAGGCGGGGAAGATCCCGCTTGGCCGCTTCCGGCTCAGCCGCAATGGCGGCCGGCACGGACAGGCCAAGCCAAGCGACAACAAACAACCCACGACTAAACACGACGCAAACCAAGCCGCAAAACGTAGAAACAACAAGGCAAAACAGGAATGGGCTGAATTTATATTAATCTCTATTGACTTAATAGAGATTAAATGTCTACCTTTGGCCTAGTGGTGCCCCTTGGCCAAACACTTGGCCTCTCACCCGTCTTGCAAATGAAAACCGACGAAGTCCCATTGATGACCGAATCCCCAATGCGCAGCGTCCTGAAAGGGTTGACGTGGCGCCTGGTGGCAACCTTCACGACGGTGTTGATCGCCTTTTGCCTCACCGGCGAGCAAGGTCTGGCATTGCAGATCGGGGCGTTCGAGTTTGTGGCCAAGTTGGCCGTGTATTACCTCCATGAGCGGGCGTGGGTGAGGGTTCCGTTTGGCCGGGAATGGCCCGGAACGATGGAAAAGAGGGATTGTGTTTGACAGGTTGGCCTGATTTACGCTTCATTCGCTTTCGCCGCCTTGGCGGCAATCTCATTAAGAGTGGTTGAGGGATCTGGCCCGATGACGCCACGGCAACCGGTTGGCCCGCGAAGCCAATGACAAGGTGCCAATTCCAGCCCGGCGCGTCGCCGGGAAAAATGGGACGAGACCGCGGAATTTTTTAACCCCTTCTCGTCTTTCCGGGAAGGGGCTTTTTTGTCCCACTCACTCCCGCTTTTCGCAATGGAAGCAGAACAATGAGTAAGAGTGCAGGATTCATGCGGGCGCTGAAGTGCCGCGAGTGCGGGCGGGAATACCCGCTCGAGGCCACCCATGTGTGCGAGTTCGACTTCGGGCCGCTCGAGGTCGCGTACGACTACGACAAGATCAGGAAGTCGATGACCAAGGCCGCCCTCGCCAAGCGGCCGGAAACGATGTGGCGTTTTCGCGAACTGCTGCCGGTGGCCGATGAGCCGACGGTCGGCATACGAGTCGGTTACACGCCTTTGGTGAAAGCCGATCGCCTCGCCAAGTGGCTCGGCGTGCGCGAGGCTTGGGTCAAAAACGACGCGGTCAATTACCCGACTCTGTCGTTCAAGGACCGCGTCGTGAGCGTCGCATTGAGCCGCTCAAGGGAGCTGGGCTTCGAGACGGTCGCCTGCGCCTCCACCGGCAACCTCGCCAACTCGGTCGCCGCCAACGCCGCCTCCGCAGGGCTGGACGCGGTCGTGTTCATCCCGGCCGACCTCGAGGAGGGCAAGATTCTCAACTCGCTGATTTACGGCGCTCGCGTGGTGGGCATCCGCGGGCATTACGACGAGGTCAACCGGCTCTGCGCCGAGATCGCCGGCAAGTACGGCTGGGCCTTCGTTAACGTCAACATGCGGCCGTACTACGCCGAGGGTTCAAAGAGCATGGCGTACGAGATTGCCGAGCAGCTCGACTGGAAACTGCCGCAGCACACCGTCGTGCCAATGGCGTCCGGCTCGCTGCTCACAAAGATCCACAAGGGCTACCAGGAATTGATCCGGCTCGGCCTGGCGAAGGACTCAAAGCCGACCGTGCACGGCGCGCAGGCGACCGGCTGCTCGCCGATCTCCGCCGCGTACAAGCAGGGGATGGATTTTTTCAAGCCGGTCAAGCCGGACACCATCGCCAAGTCGCTTGCCATCGGCACGCCGGCGGACGGATTTTACGCGCTGAAAGTGATGAAGGAGACCGGCGGCGCGTCCGACGACGTGAGCGACGACGAGATCCGCGAGGCGATGTCGGCGCTGGCCGAGTGCGAGGGCATCTTCACCGAGACGGCCGGCGGCGTGACGGTCGGCACAGCCAAGAAACTGGTTGCCTTGGGCAAGATTCCCGCCGAGGATTCGGTCGTGCTTTGCGTGACCGGCAACGGCCTGAAGACGCTCGACGCCGTGCAGGGGCACGTCGGCAAACCGGCCGGTATCAAGCCCAGCCTGCGCGAGTTTGAGCAACTGATGGAGAAGGACGGCAAGGTCAAATCGAAGTAACCCGAAACCCATTTCAGCATGGCAGTCACAGTAAGAATCCCCACCCCGCTGCGGAAGCTCACCAACGAGCAGGACACCGTCGAGGTCGAGTCGGCCACGGTCGGCGCGGCCGTCGATGAACTCGAGGGCAAATTCCCCGGCATCAAGGAGCGGCTCATCGGCGAGGACGGTGAGATCCGCCGCTTCGTCAATGTCTACGTCAACGAGGAGGACATTCGCTTTCTCGACAATCAGGCCACTCCTCTCAAGGATGGCGACGACATCAGCATCATCCCGGCGATCGCCGGCGGCTGAACCGCGGAGACAGCCTCATGGCAGCCAAAAAAAAGGCGGCCCGTAAAGCCAAGCGCGCGGCCAAGGCCCGCAAGACCGCTCGCCTCTGGCTCATGTTCCCACCCAGGCTCATCACCAAGCCGGTGGTGTGGGAGCTGTCGCAGAAATTCCCCGTCACCACCAACGTCCGACAGGCGAGCGTGACTGACGAAATTGGCTTGGTCTGCCTCGAGTTGGACGGCCTCGATGACGATGTGAAAAAAGCCATCACCTGGCTGGGCCGCAAAGGCGTCAGCGTCGAGCCGGTTGAGATCAACGTGATCGAAAGCTAACCCGAACCGACCCCGACTAAATCGGCGGAATCTCACGCAGGGGTGGGGCTTTCACGAAATCCACTTGCCGGAGATAGACCGGCTCGAGAGTGGACGCTTCCACAAAATGGCTTTGCCCCGAGGCCAAGCGGCCGACATACTCGGCTGATGGAAAGGCGTCACCCACAGCGGGGCCGATGACGGTCGAACCAGCGACACGCAACGACTCCTGTTCCGCGCGCTTGGCCAGTCGCGTTGGCTCGATGGTGCGAATGCCCTCTTCGCCCAGCTCGAATCTGGCCAGATAAACCTCCCCGCGCTGGGCGTCCACGGCCAGCGTGACTTCGCCCCGCCGCCCCGCCGCCTGCTCGCCCTTGGCCAACGCCTCGAGGCTGTCCACACCATGCACCTTCACGCCTCGCGCAAGCTGCCAGCCCTGCGTCAGCGCGATCGCCGCGCGGATGCCGGTGTACGAGCCGGGGCCGATGCCGACGGCGATGCAGTCGATCTCCGTCCGCCCGACCGCCGCTTGGCCAAGCGCAGACTCGATCAGTGCCACCGCTGCAGTGTCCCGGCCCTCAGTGACGGTTTGCTCCGCGAAGAGCTGTGCGCCGTCCAGCACGGCGACACTCCGGTGGTCGGACGAAAACTCAATCGCCAAAATCTTCATGAACAATCTTCCGCTTGGTTTCTCCCTCGTCCGACAAATGCACGAGTCGCAGCGCTTGACCGCCGGCCGGCTGGGCCGACTCAGGCAGCGGTTGGCCGGGCTGCCAACCGCCGCCGAGCCAGCGCTCGAACCACTCGACGGCGGCGAGGCCGTCCGGCATGGTGAGATGATGCTCCAGCCCGGCGGCGATGATTTCCGACTGGCTGTCGAGCCGGTACAGGTCGATGTGCGCCAGCGGCAGTGCGCCGTCACCGTGTTCCTGCAGCAGCGCAAACGTCGGCGACGTGACGGTGCCCGTGATCCCGAGGCCGGCGGCAAGGCCCTTGACGAGTTGCGTCTTGCCAGTGCCAAGATCGCCGATGAGACCGACGATCCAGCCGGGCCGCGCCTCCGCCGCCCAGCGTTGGCCCAGCGCGAAGGGCTCCTCCAGGCTATTGGAAATGAACGTGTCCACGAGTGGCGATCTCCATAAGGCCGGTTTTTTGGCGAATCTTCAGCCCCGGTTTCACGACGAGCTTGCCGATGCAACAGAGCGGCGTGTTGGGGAATTGCTGCTTGAACTGGTCGAGCAACTTGACAGCCCGCCCCTGGCCCAGTGTGAAGCACAGCTCGTAATCCTCGCCGTCGGTCAACGCGGCGAGCATCGGTGGCTTGGCGGCCTCCGACTCCTTGGCGCGAAGCCGGGCCTCTCGGCGGATCGGCAGGGCGGACTCGAGCAGCTCAGCGCCCGCGCCGGTCGCGTGTAGCAAATGGTCAAGGTCACCCGCGAGGCCGTCGCTGAGGTCGATCATCGCGCTGGGCTGATGGTACTCGGCCAGCCAACGCGCTTCGGCCAGACGAGGCTTGAACGAGAGGTGATGCCCGGCGATCGAGCCACCCAGTTCGCCGGTTACCCATACACCGTCGCCGACGCTTGCGCCGCTGCGAAGGATGCATTTTTCGCGCGCGACCTCGCCGACGAGTGACACTCCGATGAAGAGCCGCTCCCGGTTGGCCACCGTCTCGCCGCCGACGAGGGACACGGCGTGCCGCTTGGCCAAGGCGGCCATGCCGTCGTAAACCGACTCGATGCGCTTGGCCTCGAAGCCGTCCGGCAGACCCAGCGTGACCGTGGCCCAGCGCGGCGTACCGGCCATTGCGGCGATGTCGCTGAGCGCGCGGCCAAGCGCCTTGTGGCCAACCTGTTGCGGATCGGCGTCGGGGGTGAAATGACCGCCCTCGACCACGGCATCGGTCTTGTGGAGCTGCCATTGGTCGGGCACACCGGCATCGATCACGGCGCAGTCATCGCCCGCACCGACGACCACGGAGTCGCCGGTAGGTAGCTTGGCCGAGAGCCGCGAGATCAACTCGAACTCGTCCGGCTGTTTCTCGGGCTTGGTTTCACTCATTGCCAAAAGAGCATGGTCAAGTTGGAGGCGTTGAAGACAGCGTGCGCTACGATCGGGGCGAGCAAGTTGTCGGTGAACTCGTACAGCGCGATCAGCCCCAGCGCCACGGCGGTGAGCGACGCGAACGTGAGAAGGTTGACGTGAAAGAGCGCGAACAGGATCGCGGTGCCGATCGCAGCGATGCGCGGATAACCAATCTGCTTGATCGCCGGATACAGGATGCCTCGAAAGAGAATCTCCTCCACAACCGGCGCGACGACGGCGGCCATCACCACAAAAAAAACGAGCGTGCCTGTTTGATCCGGCTTGGCTGCCTCCTCGGCGATGAGCGTGACCAGTTTTTGCGGCTCGGCCTGATCGCCGAGCGCCTGAATAAGCAGGCTCGTCGACAAGGCCAACGCCATGGCGATGCCCACCAAGCCGAAGCCGGTTCCCAAGCCGAGCAACAGGCAGCGGCCGGTGTTGCGGCGGTTGAAGCCGAAGGCAGCGGCCAGGCTGATCGGTGTTTGATAAAAGCGGCGATTGACCTGAAACCAAACAGTGACACCAACAAGAATGGCCACCGGCAGCACGGTGACATTCGCCGCCATCTGTGCGATCGAGCCGTCCTCAAACAGGCCGGCCACGGCCGCCCCCGGCGCGAGTGCCAGCATCAGGGCGCAGCCGCGCCAGAGGAGCGACTCGGGAGTCCATGGTTTGTGTGTCAGCACAGCCAGGCGAAGGTAATCGCCGCCGGGCGGTTCAGCCAACAAAACCTCCGCTTGGCCAACCGCTCAATGGCGGAAATGCCGTCCGCCGGTGAAGGCCATGGCCATGCCGCGCTCGTTGGCGGCGGCGATGACCTCGTCGTCCCGCTTGGAGCCGCCGGGCTGGATGGCGGCGGTGGCGCCGGCCTCGGCGGCGGCGATGAGGCCGTCGGCGAACGGGAAAAAGGCGTCACTGCAGACCACGCTGCCGTTGAGGTCGAGCCCGGCCTCGCCCGCCTTCCAGACGGCAATCCGGCTGGCGTCGACGCGGCTCATCTGCCCGGCACCCACGCCGAGCGTGCGGTCTCGGGCGGCGTAGAGGATGGCGTTGGACTTGACGTGCTTGACAGCGCGCCAACCGAAGAGCATCGCCTTCAGTTCGTCCTCACTCGGGTAGCGCTCGGTGACAATCTCGAGATCGGCGGCCGATGTTTTTTGGAGATCGCGCTCCTGCACGAGAAACGACTCGGCCCCGACAGAGCGGACGTCCCACGGCACAGCGTTGGCCGGGTTTAGCAGCAGCTTGGCCAAGCGCAGGTTTTTTTTCTGCTGCAGCAGTTCAAGAGCATCGTCCTCAAAGTCGGGGGCAACGATGACCTCAGTGAAGATTTCGCTGATCGCCTCGGCGGTGGCTAGGTCGAGCGTGGTGTTGCAGGCGATGATACCGCCGAATGGCGCCTGCCGGTCGGTCGCGTACGCCTTGGCCCACGCGTCGGCGAGGGTGTCGGCTTGGCCAAGGCCGCAGGCGTTGGTGTGCTTGAGAATGGCGAGCGTGGGCAGGTCGGCGTCGTACTCGACGATCAACCCGGCGGCGGCGGTGAGGTCGAGGATGTTGTTGTACGAAAGCGCCTTGCCGTGCAGTTGCTTGTAAAACTCGCCGAAGCGGCCGTAAAGGGCGGCTCGCTGGTGGGGGTTTTCGCCGTAGCGCAAATCCTGCGCCTTGTCGGCCCGGACGACGAGCTTGCCCGGCAACTCCTCGCTCGGCTGCTCCTGCTCGTAGAAGTTGGCCAAGTGCAGCGCGATGGCTCCGTCGTAGGCGGAGGTGCGGGAGTACACCTTGACGGCAAGCTCTCGGCGCAGCTCGAGCGTGGTTTCGCCGTTCTCGGAGACTTGATCGGCGACGCGGCCGTAGTCGGCGGGATCGACCACCACGGTGACACTCTGGTGGTTCTTGGCCGCGCTGCGGAGCATCGACGGGCCGCCGATGTCGATGTTCTCGATGGCGGCCTCGAGGGTGACGCCCGGCTTGGCCACGGTCTGCTCGAACGGGTACAGGTTCACCACGACGAGGTCGATAGGCCGGACACCGTGCTCTGCGGCGGTGGCGGCGTGTTCGGCATTCTCCCGCAGGTACAGCAGACCGCCGTGGACCTTGGGGTGCAGCGTCTTGCCGCGG
>CAYWMH010000082.1:3109-9527 GCA_964459315.1 uncultured Verrucomicrobiota bacterium | reverse complement strand
CAAAAACATTACGAGAGCAAGGAGGGCCAGGCCAAGTCGGTCATCCACATTTTCCTGCCGGGCGGCATGGCGCACCAGGAATCGTTCGACCCCAAGCCGTACGCCCCGCTTGAGTACCGGGGGCCAAACGGGAACATCGGCACGAAGCTGGCGGGGGTACGCTTTGGCGAGATGTTCAAGGAGACGGCCAAGGTAGCGGACAAGATAACCATCTGCCGCTCGATGACCCATGGCGAGGCAGCGCACGAGCGTGGCACGCACAACATGTTTACCGGCTACCGCCCCAGCCCAGCGCTCAAGTACCCGAGTATCGGCAGCGTGGTGTCGCACGAGTTTGGTTCGCGCAAAAATCTGCCACCGTATGTCTGCATCCCAAACGTCCCCAACGAGCACGCCGGGAGCGGTTACCTGAGCAGCGCGTTCGGCCCGTTCGGCTTGGGGAGTGATCCCGCCAGCGGTAATTTTTCCGTGCGGGACCTCGCGTTGCCGAACGGCATCTCGTCAGCGCGCTTCGACCGGCGCAAGGGAATGCTCAAGGTGATTGACGATCAGTTCCGCAAGCTGGAAAGCTCCGATGCACTCGACTCGATGGACGAGTTTTATCAGGGCGCATATAAGCTGGTCAGTTCGAGGGAGGCGCGAGAGGCGTTCGCGCTGGACAAGGAACCGGCCAAGGTGCGCGACCAGTACGGGCGCAACCAGGCGGGCCAGCGAATGCTGCTGGCACGGCGGTTGGTCGAGGCCGGCGTGCGGTTTGTCTCGCTGACCTACGGCGGGTGGGATCACCACAACGACATCAAAAACGGCTTCCGGCGGCAGGCGCCCGCGCTGGACAAGGCGTACGCCTCGCTGATCCGGGATCTCGACAGCCGTGGCCTGCTCAAGAACACGCTGGTGATGTTGTCGTCTGAGTTTGGCCGCACACCCAAGATCAACCGGAACAATGGACGCGACCATTGGCCGCGCGTATTTAGCGTGCTGCTCGCCGGCGGCGGCATCAAGGAGGGCCAGGTGTACGGCGCTTCCAATGCCTTCGCCTCGGAGCCGGAGGAGGATCCGCTGACGGTCGAGGATCTCACGACGACGGTGTATCACCAGATGGGCATCGTGGCCGACAAGGAATTGATGGCACCCGGTGATCGGCCGATCGAGATCGTCGACGGCGGCAAGGTGCTCGACGCGCTGCTTGGCTGACCCCCTCTCGGCCATGTTCTTCCACAACAAATCCTTGGCCATCATTGCGCTTGGCCTTGGACTGGCTGCATTTGGCCAAGCGGCATCGCCGGGGCTGAGCCTCGTCCTGCCGCGCGGCGGCCAGTGCGGCTCGACGGTGGAGGTGCGATTCATCGGCGACCGGCTGGGTGACGTGCGCGAGGTGTTGTTTTACTCGCCCGGCTTTTCGGTGGAAAAAATCGAGCCGGTACCGAAAAACTCGAAGGAAGCCCGCGCAACGATTGCCATCGCCGCAGACTGTGCGCTGGGCGAGCACAAGCTGCGCCTTGTCACCGCCACCGGCATCAGCCCGCTGCAGACATTTTGGGTGAACCAATTCCCCAACGCCGCCGAGAAGGAACCGAACAACGACTTCGCCGCACCGCAAGCCGTCCCACTCAATACGACTATCGAGGGGACGGTGCAAAACGAGGATGTGGATTACTACCGCGTCACCGCTATAAAAGGACAGGTGTTGAGCGCGGAGATCGAGGCGATCCGGCTCAGCAACACGCTGTTCGACCCGTACATCGCGATCCTCGATGCCAAACGATTTGAACTCGATGCCGCGGACGACACGCCGTTGCTGTTGCAGGATTGTTTCGCCTCGATCGTCGCGCAGGCCGACGGCGATTACTGGATCGAGGTGCGCGACAGCTCGTACGGTGGCGGCGGCAACAGCCGGTACCGATTGCACATCGGCCAGTTTCCGAGGCCAAGTGCGATCTTCCCCGCCGGTGGCCAAGCGGGCACCGACACCGAGGTTCGTTTCATCGGGGCCAAGGGCGAACTGCCCGGCCAAGCGGTCTCGGCCCCGGCCAAGCCGGATGCCAACTTCGGCGTCTTGGCCGAGGCGAACGGTTTCTCCGCGCCGTCGGCAAACCCCTTCCGCGTCTCCCCTTTCCCGAACGTCCTTGAGAAGGAGCCCAACGAAAACCGGAACAACGTCCCCGTCCCCGAGGCATCGCTGCCGTTGGCGTTCAATGGAATTATCGACAAGGACGGGGACATCGACTGGTTTGCGTTCAACGGAAAAAAAGGCCAGCGCATCCACGTACGCGTACACGCGCGGTCGATCCGCTCGCCGCTGGACAGCGTGCTCAACGTGTACGGCCCGGACGGCAAAAACATCCAAGGCAACGACGACAGCAGCGGTAGTGCCGACAGCCGCGTCACGGTGGCACTGCCGGCCGATGGAAAACATTTCATCCGCGTCACCGACCATCTCCGCAAGGGCGGCGCAGACTATGTTTACCGGGTCGAGGCCAAGCCGGTCGCACCGGAACTGGCAACATTCATCCCACGCTTTCGCGCGCAGGATACGCAGTCCCGGCAGATGATGCCCATCCCGCGCGGCAACCGCATCGCCACCGTGCTGCAGGTCACACGGGGGAACTTTGGTGGGCCGTTGAAATTCGCCGCTGATAAGCTCCCGGACGGCATCACGATGCACGCCGCTGAGATGCCGCCGAACATCGATCGCTTTCCGGTCGTGTTCGAAGCCAAGCCGGAGGCGGAACTAGCCTCAGCGCTGGTCGATGTCAACGTCGCCCACTCCGACGCGAAGAAAAACATTCGCGGCCAGTTCGGCCACACGGTCGAGATGGTGCGCGGCCCGGGCAACCGGATTTTTTACCGGACCGAAGTCGATCGGCTTGCCGTCGCCGTCACTGAAACCGCGCCATTCCGAATCGAGATCAACACACCCCCGACAGCCATCTTGCAACTCGGCAGTTTGAACCTGAAAGTGCGAGCCATCCGTGATGAAGGCTTCGACAACGCCATCACCCTGCGCCTACCGTGGAAGCCGCCCGGTGTCAGCTCCGCCGGAACGATCTCGCTGCCAAAGGGCAAAAGCGAAATCGACTACCCGCTCACTGCAAACGGCAGTGCGGCGGTTGGCACATGGCATCTGGCCGTCCTTGGCGAAGCGAACACGAAAACCGGACCGACCATAGTCTCCTCTGCGTTGACCGAACTGCGCGTCGAGCAGCCGTACGTGAACATCAAGATCGAGATGACCGCCATCGAGCGGGGCCAGTCCGGCGACCTGTTGTGCACGGTGGAACAACTGCGCCCGTTCGATGGCGAGGCCGAGATACTCCTCAGCGGTCTCCCTGCTAATACGAGCACCGAGCCGCGCAAAATCACAAAGGAGACGAAGGAACTTATTTTCCCGATCGCGTCCACCAAGGATGCCCGGGCGCGTACCAGCAAAACCTTGTTCACCGCGATTAGCATCCCGTGGAACGGCCATCTGCTCCGGCAGTCCGCCGGTAGCGGTGGCCAACTGCGCATCGACAACCCGCCCAAGCCCCGCAAAAACGCGCCCCCCAAGCCCAAGCCGGTCGCCGCAAAGAAAGAGGCGCCCAAGCCGAAACCGGAAAAACCACTGAGCCGCCTCGAGAAACTCCGCCTCATCGCCAAGGAACGCGCCGCCGAGCGCGCGATGTCGGCCACCCCGTGATAACATGAAACAACGCCCGTTCATTTTTTATGTTCTGCGCTTGAAGAACTTGCTTGCCGGTTCCGTGGCCACAACGCGCTCTCCCTCTCCCCAACCCTCTCCCGCTGGGAGAGGGAGCTGCGCCGGTAGCGCCAGCGTCTTAGAGTGCGGTGCTCCGCACCGCTTTGGAACACGCCAGAAAGCGGCAGGGACTGTCGCACTCCAAGACGCTCCCGCGACACACCGGAACTGCTTGGCCAAGCGCAGGCAACTTGATTCCTTCTCACTTAGGGAGAAGGTGCCCGCAGACCGGATGAGAGTGAATGCGCTATTGAGCCAAGGCGCCCTCGCCGGATTGTTTACCGCCGCGCTCGTGCCGCTTGGACAAGCGGTGGAGTTCGACAATAATGTTCGGCCTCTGCTGGAACTGCACTGCGTAAAGTGCCACGGTGCGAACAAGCAGAAGGGTGGACTGCGATTGGACACGCTTGGCCAAGCGGTCAAGGGCGGCGACTCGGGTACCGCCTTGGCCAAGGGCGACCCGGCCAAAAGCCTGTTGCTCGAGCGCATCTCACTCGCGGCCAACCACGACGACATCATGCCGCCCAAGGGCGATCCACTGAAGCCGGGAGAGATCGATATTCTCCAGCAATGGATCACAGACGGAGCCCCTTGGCCAAGCGGCGTGACGCTCCGGGCCAAGTCAGCCGCCGATCTCGCGCGCGAAGAACGATTTGCAGCCAAGACGCTGAGATCAATCGAGGTGTTCCCGGCCAAGGTCACGCTAGAGACGGTCGCCGACTCACACTCGCTGGTGGCCATGGCGACCTACGAGGACGACACGACTCGGGACATCACCGACGATGCGGTTTTCCGCCTCGCCAAGCCCGGTATCGCGGAATTGCACGGCACCCAACTGAAGCCGAGCGCGGACGGGGAAACCAAGGTGAACGTGTCGTATGGCGGTGAGGAATTAGTCGTGTCGGTCACGGTCACGGACGCGACCAAGCCGCGCCCTGTCAGCTTTCGGCTCGACGTGATGCCGGTCTTCATGCGGGCCGGCTGCAACACCGGATCGTGCCACGGCTCGGCCCGAGGGCAGGACGGCTTCATGCTTTCGCTATTTGGCTACGACCCGGACGGCGACCACCATCGCATCACCCGCCAGCTTAGCACGCGCCGGCTGAACCTCGCCCTGCCCTCCGAGAGTTTGATCGTCGAGAAATCAGTCGAGGCCGTGCCGCACACCGGCGGCAAACGCTTCGACGTCGGGTCGCCGTATTACAATACCCTCGTGGAATGGATTGAGGACGGCGCACCCAACGACGCCAAGGATGTCGCCAAGCCGACTGGCATCGAGATCCTGCCGCCCAAGCTGCTGCTCGAAGGAGAAGGTGCGACCCAGCAGATGACCGTCATCGCGCGGTACTCCGACGGCACGGATCGCGATGTCACACCGCTGGTCGTCTTCCAGAGCAACAACGACAACAGCGCAACCATATCCCCGGACGGCATGGTCACGGCGAACAACCGCGGAGAGGCATTCGTTATGGCGCGTTTTGCGACATTCACAGTTGGCAGCCAAGTCGTCGTCATCCCGGAGGGGCTGAACTACAGGCGGCCGACGCTGGTGGCGAACAATTACATCGACGATCTGGTGTATGACAAACTGCACAAGCTGCGCATGACCCCATCCGAGCTGTGCTCCGATGAGGCGTTTGCGAGGCGCAGCTTTCTGGACATCACCGGACTGCTGCCGGAGCCGGATGAGTTGGCCGAATTCCTCGCCGATTCCAACCCGGAGAAACGCAACAAGCTCGTCCAGTCGCTGCTCGACCGGAAGGAATTCACCGAGATGTGGGTGATGAAATGGGCCGAATTGCTTCAGATCCGAACGCAGCAAAACAACCAGGTTAGCTACAAGGCCACGCTGCTGTATCACAACTGGCTGAAGGATCGCATCGCCAACAACATGCCGTTCGACAAGATCGTGCAGGAACTGCTCTCCTCCACCGGAGGGACATTCAAGTCTCCGTCAACGAATTTCTACCAAATCGAGCGCGACACACTGAAGGTCACCGAGAATGTCGCGCAGGTTTTCATGGGCATGCGCATTCAGTGTGCCCAGTGCCACAACCATCCGTTCGACCGATGGACGATGGATGACTACTACTCGTTCGCGTCCTTCTTCTCGCAAATCGGCCGCAAAAACGCGGAAGATCCCCGGGAGGTGATCGTGTTCAATCGGCGCAGCGGCGACGTGAAACACCCGGTCGGCGGCCGCACCATGCCGCCCAAGTTTCTCGGCGGCGCGGCACCGGAGATTACACGCGCGCAGGATCGCCGCGCCATCCTGGCCACGTGGCTGGCCTCCGCAGACAATCCATTCTTCGCACCGAACCTCGCCAACATCATCTGGGCGCACTTCTTCGGCATTGGCATTATCGAGCCGGTGGACGACGTCCGCGTCAGCAACCCCGCATCCAACCCGGAGTTGCTCGCCGCCCTGGCCAAGCGATTCACGGAATACAATTACGATTTCAAGCGGCTCGTCTACGACATCTGCACCTCGCGCACGTACCAGCTCGCCACCCGCACCAACGAGTCCAATGACGCGGATACGCGCAACTTCGCGCATGGCCGCATCCGCCGACTCCGGGCGGAGGTGCTGCTCGATGTCATTACGCAGGTCACGCAAACCAAGAACAAATTCAAAGGCCTGCCGCTGGGCGCGCGGGCGGTCCAGATCGCTGACGGCAA
>CAYWMH010000082.1:1568-3009 GCA_964459315.1 uncultured Verrucomicrobiota bacterium | reverse complement strand
CAGGCCGCCATCCTCGGCCAACTCCAGAATGAACCGGACAAAAAGGCCGTCATGGACGATGTCTTCTGGGCGCTGCTCAACTCAAAGGAATTCATTTTCACCCATTGATCGTGAGATTCAAAATCGAAACCTCGCTCCTGCTTACCGCTTGGCTTTGCATCGGACCGCTTAGCCAAGCACAGGAGAAAATCACGTATCAAGATCACATCCACCCGCTATTTGAGAACGCCTGCAACTCCTGCCACAACGCCGACAAGGCCAAGGGCGGTCTCGACCTCTCGAGCTACGCCAACACGCTGAAGGGCGGTAGCAGCGGCGGCTCGGTCGAGTCCGGCAATCCAAATGGCAGCCTGCTGTACAAGGTCGTTGCCCATCAGGAGGAGCCGTTCATGCCGCACAAAAAGGACAAGCTCCCCGACACACAGGTCGCCCTCGTGGGCAAGTGGATTGCCGGCGGCCTGCTTGAGACCAAATCAAGCACCGCAAAAAAGAAAAAGAAACCGGCATTCGACCTTGGGTTTGTCGCGGTCACCAGCGGCAAACCAAAGGGGCCGTTGCCAATGCCGAAGCATCTGCTGCTGGAGCCGGTCGTCAACGCCGAGCGCGCGGGCGGCACCCCGGCGCTTGCCGCCAACCCGTGGTCGCCGGTCATCGCGGTCGCCGGCCAAAAACAGGCGCTGCTTTACCACACCGAGACGCTCGAGTTGCTTGGCGTACTGCCGTTTGAGCGCGGCTTCATTGAGTCGCTCACGTTCAGCCGCAACGGCAAGTTGCTCATTGCCGGGGGCGGACGCGGTGGCAAGACCGGCGGCATGGTCGCTTGGGACGTCCAGAGCGGCAGTCAACGTATGTCGCTTGGCAGCGAATACGACGCCGTGCTCGCCGCCGACATGATGGCCGACATGACAACGGTCGCTCTCGGCGGGCCAGGCAAGCGCGTCAAGATGTTCGAACTGCCAACGGGCGAGCCGCTCTTCAACATCAAGAAACATTCAGACTGGGTGATGGCCCTTGCCTTCTCACCGGACACCGTGCTGCTGGCCAGCGGAGATCGCAACGGCGGCCTGCACATCTGGGAGTCGTTCACCGGCAATCTCTTTTACTCGCTCGACGGCCATCGCGACGACATCACGCAACTGAGTTGGCGGCTCGACTCGAACGTGATCGCCTCCGCAAGTGAGGATGGCTCCGTGCGGCTTTGGGAGATGTTCAACGGCAAACAGGTCAAAAGCTGGACGGCCCACGGCGGCGGCACCCTCTCGGTGCAATTCAGCCACAGCGGCGACCTCGTCACCGCCGGCCGCGACCGGCAGGTCAAGATTTGGGATCAAAACGGCAAACAAAAACGAGTGATCAACGGCTTCAAGAGCCTCCCCCTCGAGGCGGTGTTCAGCAACGACGGCAAGCGGGTATTCGTCGGCGAATGGAACGGCAGCGTGAC
>CAYWMH010000082.1:0-1468 GCA_964459315.1 uncultured Verrucomicrobiota bacterium | reverse complement strand
CGCACAGGCCGCGCTTGGCCAAGCGCAAACCGCCTTGGCCAAGGCCGAGTCCAGTGTCGCAGAACAAAACGAAATTCAAGCCCAATTGACGGGCGAGCAGGACGCCAACGCTGCAACCTTGGCCAAGGCCACAAGCCAACTCCCGGGATTGACTGAGCGGGTTGATTTTCTCAACCAACAACTCGCCTCCCTTCGCGAGGTCGAGAAACAAACCGGCGAACAAGCCAAGCAAGCAGGAGCCGACGACGCGCTCAAGGCCGCTGCCCAAAAAGCCACGGCAGCCACACTGGCAATGAGCACCGCCCTCGATGCCTCAAAGGCGAAACACAAAAACGCCCTCACGCAGACAAAAACCCTCCCTACGACGATCGCCACCGGGAAACAGAAACTCGAGCAGGTTGCCGCAGAGATCACTCGATCGCTCGAGGCACAGGAAACCGCTGGGCAACAAATGAACGAACGCAACAGTCAACTCGGCGCAGCGCAAAAAATTGTCCAGTCCACGACGACGGCAGTCGAGAAGGCAAACAATGAGGTCGCCGACACCATGTCATCTGTCGATGGCGTGAAGAAAAAAGAGAAGGAACTTCGAACGGAACTGGAACAGGCAAGCGCGGCGCACGACGACGCGATGCGGCAGGTCGCCAAGTGGCAGGCTGCACAAGTCAACGTCCGTCGTCTCGGCGAACAACTCGCCCTTCGTGAACTGAAAGCGGAACTGGAGGGTTACACCGCTGCGACCGCCGAGGCCAAGACCAAATTAAACCAAGCGCAAGCCGCCCTCTCCAAGGCGCAGAAACAACTAGCGAACGTGCCGGCGCAAACAAAAGCCGCCGCCGAAAAACTGCAAAGCCAACTCGATGCACTTGGCCGGGAGAACGAAAAACTTGAATCGCTCGCCCAACTGCTCACACATCGGGAAGCGTTTCGTTCAAAAATGAAAACCACGGCCAGTGAGAGCGCCGAACTCGCCGCCACCGAACCCGGCAACACAAACCTAGCCAAGGCCTCCGAGTTGCTGGGCGAGACCGTTACCCTGCTCGGCAAGGATATTGAGTCCGCCCGGATCCGGTTGGCCGCCCAACAAAAAACAACCGATGCAGCCAGAACCGCCATAGCCACCGCCCAGAAAGATTTGGATCAACTCAAGCTGCTCCCGGAAAAACTGGAAGCGGAGGTTCTATCGAAGACAGAAATCGTCAAGTCAGCCGCCGACCGGCATCAAAAGGTTTCGGAGGAGGAAAAAACTTTCGCGGAAAAAGTCGCCATCCAACAGTCCAAGGCAGACAAAACATCAAGCCATTACTTCGCCCTCCTGCCCAAGTAAAGGCTCCCGCTTCGTGGAGAAACCGCGAATGAACGCAGACCGACGCTAATCCAAGGTTTTAAAACGCAGAGGGAACCGAGGGCCGCAGACGGGAAAATCTGCTTACTGCTCACTGTCAACTGCTCACAGATGGTGCCCGCG
>CAYWMH010000081.1:0-9677 GCA_964459315.1 uncultured Verrucomicrobiota bacterium | reverse complement strand
CATTCCCATCAACCGGGGTCCACGAAACGACAGATCCTCCATCGGTCTCAACTCCACTTTTGCCGTCGTAGTGAGCCACCAACGATTCAAGCGCGGCGGTTGATAAATCAGGAACATCAGAGGAAAGACCTTTACCTAAAATGGTATACGTCACAGACAGAAAGCAGATGAATGAAATTAAAATAGCATGTGTATCCATAAACGACGTGTTGGCAAATAAAGCTACCTTTTTTGTTTTCCCCGTTTGAAAGGAAGACGGGCAATTGTTTAACTTATTTATATTATTATATAATATATTTTTCATATCGATAACAATGGATTTCTGGTTGCGGGATAACTGGACATTTAACCTCAAATGCTAACATGATAGTGGAATTAAAAAATTGATCTTTACTACCTTAAATGTCAAGTTTTTTTTGGATTTTTGTATACTGTGTTTACGCACTATTGGTACCCTCTCATGGGTGGGTCCGGGAGTAGGAAAGTTCGTTGATTGACTTAATCGAACATTGTTGTTTTTACGCCGAAAGATTCCCTATGGCCTCGTTGATTTGGTCGCGCTTGGCCTGCCACTCGGCCAACCGTTGCCGCTGTTCCTCAAGCACATCCGCCGGGGCGCGGTCGGCGAAGTTAGGGTTGCCCAGCTTGGCCTCGACCTTGGCAATCTCCGTTTCAACCTTTTGCAACTCCTTGGCCAAGCGCTTGCGTTCGGCGTCAAAATCGATCAAGCTTTCCAGTGGCAAATACAAATCGCCAAAAGGTGAGCCAACCCGGGGCGTGCCCTTGGTCACCTCCGAGCCAACCGAAATCGACTCGGCATTGAGCAGCACCTTGAGCACTTCAACCTCATGGGCATCCTGCTCGCCGGCGGGGCTGAACGTGTAGTCGACCTTCTTGTTGAACGGGATATTGTAGGCAGCACGCAGGTTACGGCCCTGTGTCACTAGATCGTGCTTGGCCCCGACAAGGCGATCGATCGTGTCGTCCAAACCGTACAATTCACGGAAATCCGCATCGAACGCCTTGGGCCAGCAGGCGCTCATGATTGTCCGACCGCCCTGCTCTACCGGCATATCGCTTGAGAAACCAATCCCATGCCACAGTTCCTCGGTGATGAACGGCAAAAACGGGTGGAACAATCGAAGCGTATTGCCCATGACGAAGTCCACCACCGCGAGGACGTTGGCCTTGCGGGTTTCGTCGCTGCCAAAAAATGTCGCCTTGCACGATTCGACGTACCAGTCGCAATACTCACTCCAGAAAAACCGGTAAAGGGTCGCGGTGGCGTCGGTGAATCGGTACGCCTCAAACGCCGCCGTGACCTCGTCGATCGCTTGGCCAAGCCGCAGCAGAATCCAGCGGTCATCGCTCGTGAGCAGCTCAGGGCAGATTTCTCCCTCCGTCTCGCCGCCCTGCATTTGGCGGAACCGGCAGGCGTTCCACAGCTTGTTGCAGAAATTCCGGCCCAACTCGACGTCCTTCTCGTCGAACAACACGTCCTGACCAAGCGGCGCGCTCCGCATGGTGCCAAAGCGCAGGGCATCCGCCCCGTACTGCGCGATCAACTCGAGCGGGTCGGGCGAATTACCAAGGCTCTTGGACATCTTCCGGCCCTTCTTGTCGCGGATGATGCCGGTGAAGTAGACGTTGCGGAACGGCAAGTCGCCCTTCCACTCGTAGCCTGCCATTATCATCCGGGCGACCCAGAAGAAAATAATGTCCGGCCCGGTGACAAGGTCGGTCGTCGGGTAAAACTTCTTGAGCGTCTCCGTCTCCTCCGGCCAACCCATCGTGGCGAACGGCCAAAGCCAGGAACTACACCACGTGTCCAACACGTCGGGATCCTGCTCCCAACCGTCGCCTTCAGGCACCTCGAGGCCGCAGTGAATCTCTTCGCCGCGATACCAGACCGGGATACGGTGGCCCCACCAAAGCTGGCGGCTGATGCACCAATCCTGCAGGCCGCCCATCCAGTAGTCGTAAGTCTTGGCCCAGCGCTCGGGATAAAACTTCATCACGCCGTTGGTCACGCAGTCGCGGGCCTGCGCTTGACTGGGGTATTTCAAAAACCATTGCTCTGAGAGGCGCGGCTCAATCGGCACATCGGCGCGTTCGCTAAAGCCGACGTTGTTTTTGTATTCCTCCGTCTTGAGCAGTGCGCCCATCTCCTCAAGCTTGGCCGCGGCTACCTTGCGAGCCTCGAAGCGATCCATTCCAGCGAGTTCGGCACCCGCCGATTTATTCATTTTCCCGTCGTCGCTAAGAACATCGACTACTTCCAACCCGTGACGTTGGCCGATGTCAAAGTCGGCCTTGTCGTGCGCCGGGGTGACCTTGAGCACTCCAGTCCCAAACTCGATGTCGATGTGCTCGTCGGCGACGATGGGCAATTGCGCCTGGTTTTCGACCGGCAGCGGACGGATGGCCTGCTTCCCAACCAAATGGCCATAACGCGGGTCGTTCGGGTTGACCGCGAAGCCGCTATCGCCGGGGATTGTCTCTGGCCGCGTGGTCGCGATTTCCAGCCATGTATCCGGTTCCCCCACCACCTGCACCTTGAAATAGTACAGTTTGCTGTTCTGCTCCTTCATGATGACCTCCTCGTCAGAGAGGGCGGTCAATGACTTGGGGCACCAGTTCACCATCCGTTTGCCGCGATAGATGAGCCCCTTCTCATACAGGTCCACGAACACGCGCTGTACGCATTTTGTGTACGCCTCGTCCATCGTGAACCGCAGCCGCGACCAGTCGCACGACGCCCCGAGCTTTTTCAACTGCTCGATAATGATGCCGCCGTGCTTCTCCTTCCATTCCCAAATGTGCTCGAGCAGTTTCTCGCGGCCAAGATCGTCGCGGTGCTTCATCATGCCCTGCTTTCGCAGCGACCGTTCCACCACGTTTTGCGTGGCGATGCCGGCGTGATCCGTGCCGGGCAGCCACAACACCTCCTTGCTATCCATCCGAGCCTTACGCGCGAGGATGTCCTGAATGGTGTTGTTGAGCACATGACCCATGTGCAGTACGCCGGTCACGTTGGGCGGAGGGATGACGATGGAGTATGCCGGCCGGTCGTCGCTCACCCGTTCCGGCCTGGCTGTAAAGCATTCGTTCTTCTCCCAGAACGAATACCACTTCTCCTCTACCGACTCGGGATCGTAAGCCTTTGGAATTTCCGACATGAAGATTAATCCAACCCGCCCGCGGCACTCACTTTTTCAGCAGGCGATACTCGATGCTGTCCAGCAGGGCCTGCAGGCTAGCCTCAATGATGTTTTCGTCGACCCCCACCGTGTACCACCGTTCCTTGCCATCCATCGACTCGATGAGTACGCGCGTCTTGGCCGCCGTGCCGCTGCCGCCGTTGAGGATGCGAACCTTGTAGTCGGTGAGCTTCACCTTCTTGAGCACCGGGTAAAAACCGCGCAGGGCGTTTCGGAGGGCGTGGTCAAGCGCGTTCACCGGGCCGTCGCCGTCGGCCACGGTATGGGCTGTCTTGTCGCCGACGCGCACCTTCACGGTCGCTTCGCAGACATGCTCTACCGTGTCGCCGCGCATGGAGACGTGAAACGCCTCAAGATTAAACGCTGGCTCAACCCGGCCAAGCGCCTTGCGGATAAGCAGCGCCAGCGAGCCTTCCGCTCCCTCGTAATCGTAGCCAAGGTGCTCCTGCTCCTTGACCTTCGCCAGGATATCCTTCAACTGGGGGGCGTCGTTGCTGATTCGGATGCCCATTTCCTGGGCCTTCATCACAATGTTGCTGCGGCCGGCGAGGTCACTCACGAGGATGCGGCGCTTGTTGCCGACCACGACAGGACTGGTGTGCTCGAAGCTGTGCGCCACCTTTTGTACGGCGTTGACATGCATGCCGCCCTTGTGTGCGAACGCGGTCCCACCCACCCACGGCTGACGTCGGTCCGGCACCTTCACGATGCTTGCCTTCGGCTCGGGGCTGCGTCCGATCTTGATGGAAATATTCGGGTTGGCGATTGTAAGGTTGCAATTGCCAGTGCGTTCCCCATATCCGTTGACCGTTCCCTGAACCTGTGTCGCCCCGGCCTCCACGGCTGCCAAAGCGTTGGCCACACCAAGGCCAATGTCGTTGTGCGTGTGAATGCCAACAGCGCAGGAAAGTTTTTCCCGAGCCGCAGCGGTGACGGCGGCAACCTCGTTTGGCAGCGAACCGCCGTTGGTGTCGCATAGCACCACGAAATCCGCCCCGGCCTCCTCCGCCGCCAGCCACGTGGCCATCGCGTACTCGGGATCGTCCCGATAACCGTCGAGCGCATGCTCGGCATCGTAGATGACTTTTTTGCCCTTCTTCTTCAGGTAGCGGATCGTGTCGCCGATCATTGCCAGGTTTTCCCTTGGCGTGGTGCGCAACACCTCCTTGACGTGCAGCAACCACGTCTTGCCAAAGATCGTGACCACCGGCGTCTTCGCGGCGACGAGCAACGTGACCTGCGGGTCGTCCTTGGCTGCCACCCTCTTACGTCGCGTCGACCCGAATGCGGCGATCTGCGTGTTCCTCCATTTGCGCTTGGCCGCCTGCTTGAAAAACTCAATGTCCTTCGGGTTACTCCCCGGCCATCCGCCTTCCACATATTGCACGCCAAAGGCGTCGAGCCTCTCGGCCACACGCAGCTTGTCCGCCACCGAGAAACTCACGCCTTCGCCCTGCGTGCCGTCACGCAGAGTCGTGTCGTAGATTTCCACCGAGTTCTTCATCGAAACAGACGGGGGAATCCCGCCAAGGCCGGGTAGTTCTACTGCCTGAAGCCAAGCGACACCAGCCCCAAAACAGCGCTTGGCCAAGCGCTAACGCTCCCCTTCATGGCCCAACTGCCGAACGGCCTCGTACAAAACCAAGGCGACGCAATTCGCGAGATTCAGCGATCGTGCCTGATCGTGAAACATTGGGATGCGCAGCCACCGCTCACCCGCCGCACGGCACAAGCTCTCCGGCAGCCCGGCGGTCTCGCGCCCAAAAACCAAATAATCCCCGCTGGCAAATCGGGCGTCTGAATAGCGCGTCGGGCCGCCGGACTCGACGAACCACAACCTGACCTCCGACGGCAGCGAGCCGGTAAATGCCGACCAGTCCGGCCATGTTTGCCATTTCACATTTTGCCAGTAATCCATCCCGGCACGCGCCAACCGCCGGTCGTCCAGCTCGAAACCAAGCGGCTCAACCAGGTGCAATCGGGTTTGAGTCGCCGCGCATAGCCGCGCCACGTTGCCGGTGTTGGGTGGAATCTCCGGCTCGACAAGCACGACATTCAGCCCGCCGCCCGACCGGCTCATCGTTTGGCCTTCCCCTTGCGGTAATGCACCTTCCACAAAACCAAGCCGTGCGGCGGCGCGGACACCCCTGCCCGCGCGCGGTCGCACGATTTGAGAATATCGCGAACATCGCCCGGCTTGAGCTTGCCGCTCCCCACCTCCACCAGCGTCCCGACGATGCCCCGGCACATCTTATACAGGAAACCGTCGCCCTCAATAACCCACACCAGCATCGACTCTTTCCTATAGAGTTTGCACGCGGTCACGGTGCGGACCGTCGAGCGCATCTCGTATTCGCGCTTGACGGCGAACGCGCGAAAGTCCCGCTTGCCGACGAAGTGTTTCGCCCCGCGCTGCATTCGCTCGAAATCCAGCTCGCGCGGCACATGCCACGCGGTGTTGTTCTGCAGTGGATCCATCACCGGATGATTCCAGACGGTGTAACGGTACTGCTTGCCGCTGGCATCGAATCGGGCATGAAACGTCATCGGCACCCGCTTGGCCTCAACCACCCGAACGTCGCCCGGCAAAAAGGCGTTCAAGGCCAGGCGCAGTTTGCGCTCCTCGATCCGGTATTCCACCTTCGGCACCTCCACGTGCGCCACCATGCCGCGCGCGTGCACGCCGCTGTCGGTGCGGCTCGAACTGTGTATCCGCTTGACGCTCGGGAACAGGCGACGCAACGCCTCCTCAACCCGCTGCTGGACGGTCATGCCGTTTTTCTGCACCTGCCACCCTTTGTAACCGGTACCGTCGTAGGCGATTGTCAGCTTCAGTTTCAGGTAATCCATGGCGCTCAAGCCAGCCCGTCGAGATAGCTTTGCAACAGGATTGCCGCCGACATCGCGTCGACGTTTTGGCGTTTTTTCTTTTTCCGGGCGCCGCCCTGCGAAAGCGCCCGGTTGGCCTGCACGGAGGTCAGTCGCTCGTCCCAAGTCTTGATCGGCACGGTGATGCTGCTCTTGAGCACCGCCTCGAAATCGCGCACCTTCGCCGACGCCTCGCCGTAGCTGCCGTCCATGTTTCGCGGCATGCCCAGCAGGATCAACTCGACCTCGTACTCCCGCAGCAACTCGCGTAACCGATCCAGGAACCCGGAGTACGGCTCGGCCCGGATGAACTCCAGTGGCTGGGCAATCATTTTCAGTTCGTCACTCATCGCGATGCCCATCCGGACGCTGCCGTGGTCTATGGCGAGAACTCGCATTAGCTAGAGCGTCTTCATCACCTTGGCGGCGGCGGCAATGGTATTCTCGATCGCCTCCCCGTCATGCGCAGCCGAGATAAAGCCGGCCTCGAACTGCGACGGCGCGAGGTAAACGCCCTCCTCCAGCATACCGTGAAAGTATTTGCCGAACCGCTCGCGATCGCTCTGCATTGCCTCGCCCATGTTGTGAACCGGCTCCTCGGCGAAGTAGCAGCACGACATCGAGCCAATCCGCTGCAACTGCACGGAAACACCGGCCGCCTTGGCCGCCCCTGCGAGGCCGTCCGACAGCGCTTGGCCAAGCGCGTCGATTTTTTCGTAAACCGAGCCGTCCGCCAACGCCTCGAGCACCGCGACGCCGGCGGCCATGGCCAACGGGTTTCCGCTCAGTGTGCCGGCCTGGTACACCGGCCCGTTCGGCGCGAGGCAGTCCATGATTTCCGCGCGCCCGCCGAACGCCCCGACCGGCAGCCCGCCACCGATCACCTTGCCGAAGCAGCTCAGGTCCGGCGTGATGCCAAATCGCCCCTGCGCCCCGGCCAGACCAAGTCGAAAGCCGGTCATCACCTCGTCAAAAATCAACAATGCCCCGTTCTCGGTGGTGATGTTTCGCAGAGACTCAAGGTAACCGTCACACGGCAGATACAGTCCCGCGTTGGCCGGAACCGGCTCGAGAATGATCCCGGCAATATCAGAACCGTGCCGGGCAAACGCGGCGTGCACCGCCTCCTCGTCATTAAACGGCAGGACGATGGTCTGGCTGGTGAACTCTGGCGGCACACCCGCGCTGTCCGGTTGGCCAAGCGTCAACGCGCCGGAACCGGCCTTGACGAGCAACGAATCGACGTGCCCGTGGTAGCAACCCTCGAACTTGACGATCTTGCCGCGCTGGGTGAAGCCGCGCGCCAGCCGGATTGCCGACATCGTTGCCTCGGTGCCGGAATTGCACATTCGCACCTTTTCGACTGACGGCACGGCGTTGACGACCAACTCGGCCATGCGGACCTCAAGCGGGTTTGGGATTCCAAAACTCGTGCCATGCTCGGCGGCCTTTTGCACCGCCTCGACGACCACCTTCGGGGCGTGCCCCAAAATCGCCGGCCCCCACGTGCCTACGAAGTCTATGTATTCGTTGCAGTCGGCGTCCCAAACCGCTGCGCCTTTTGCCCGTTCTGCGAAAAACGGAGTGCCACCCACCGCTCGAAACGCCCGCACAGGGGAATTCACTCCGCCGGGGATCCACTGCAACGCCTTTTCAAAAAGAGCCTGGGATTTTGCGCTCAACCGCATGCGGCGACAAAATACCGACTCCCCGGTTAAAAACACGCTGAAAGTGCCACTCAGTCGTCGTCCGATTCTCCCTCGAGAAGATAATCGGCGATGTGCACCGCGCGGACGTGGTGCGCGCCGGCCTTGCGCAGTCCGGATTGGATTTGGAGCAGGCAGCCGGGATTTGTCGTGACGACGACCTCCGCACCGGAGCCGATGATGTGCTGCACCTTGCGCTGCTGCAACCGGGAGGCCATCTCCGGCTCGGTCAGGTTGTAACTGCCCGCGCTGCCGCAGCAGAGATCCGACTCGGCGAGTTCCACGAACCGATCCCTCGACCTGGCCTTCACCAAGGCGCGAGGCTTGGACGAGATGCCCTGCGCGTGACACAGGTGACAAGCATCGTGATAGGTGACTTTTTCGTCTGAACCGGAAACCGCGAACCGGGACTCGTCCAGCCACGTGACCAAGTCTTCCACCTTCGCGCTGAACGCCTCCGCCCGTTCCTCCCAAGCGGGATCCCCTTTCAACAGTTCGCCGTACTCGACGAGCGTCGAGCCGCAGCCGGCGGCGTTGATGATGATCGCGTCGAGCGCTTGGTCTTCGAATGCGGCGATGTTGCGCCGTGCGCATTCCCGCGCCTTGGCCAACTGACCGCTGTGGGCGTACAACGCGCCGCAGCAACCCTGTTCCCTCGGCGTGATCACGTCCCAGCCTTGGCGCTGCAGCAACTCGGCGCTCGATTCATTCGTGTCGCCAAACAGGACAGGCATCACGCAACCCTCCACGAATCCAACCCGCCCCTTCGCCGGGCGCTTGGCCAAGCGCGCGGCTGGTAGTTTTCCGCCGGCCAAGCATTGCGGCAGCAGTTCCATCATCTCCCGGGCGAAACGGGGCATCAAAAAGCCAAGCCGCAACAGGCGAATCACGCGCACCGGCAGCAGTGCCAAGCGCAGCCGCCACGGAAACGGGAATACCTGCTCGATGACAATCCGCCGTAACAGGCGTTGAAACAAGCCACGCCGGTGGTTTTTCTCAATGTAGTCACGGGTCTGCTCAAGCAGAGTCCCGTACGGCACGCCGCTGGGGCAGGCGGTCTCGCAGGCGCGGCAGCCCAGGCACAAATCGACATGCCGCACCGGTGCGGCCTCGGCACCCAGTTGCCCCGATTGGATGGCGCGCATGAGATAAATCCGGCCGCGCGGCGAGTCGTTCTCATTCCCGGTCTCGAGATAAGTCGGGCAGTAGGAAAGACAAAGTCCGCAATGCACGCAAGACAGCGCCTTGGCTTGGTCAAGAAATTGGGCCGCTGCACTCATCCGGAAATCACCCCTTCCGGGTCGAACATTTCCTTCACCCGCTGCTGTAACTCCGGGGTCGGGAGATTGAGCGGTTTGGCGCTGGGATGGTAAATGACCCCGTTCCCAGCGCGCGCCACGAACGACTCATCACCCAAGGTTCGCAGTGTCGAGGCGAGATCAGCAGGAGCGACCGAGGTGAAATGCGGGGTCGTCCGGCGAAACCGCGCATCGTAATCGAGCGAGGCTCCGCCCGCGAACCCTAGCCCGGTGGCAACCTCGGACTGGGCCTCGACGTCCGCGCTTGGCCCGGCGAAACCAATGACGAGTGTTAGCGGACCGTCGTCGATACGGTGTAGGTCGAGCACGGACGGCTGAAGCTCGGAAGTCCAAATTATCTCGAGTAACTCCTCCGCTTGGCCAAGCGAGTCGCACGGCTTGGCCAAGCACGCATCCGCCTCCGGCAGCGGCAGCAACTTGAAGGTCGCCTCGACGATGATGCCCAACGAGTCGCGCGCGCCGACGAACAACCGACAGAGATCGAACCCGGCGACGTTTTTCACCACCCTGCCGCCGTTGCGAATCAGCCGTCCATCCGGCATCACCACAGCCAGGCCGATGAG